>CAZLOF010000058.1:0-12949 GCA_964560745.1 uncultured Thermoflexus sp. | reverse complement strand
CTGTATCAGCATCGACCACTTGCCCTTGAATAAACACCACATCACTGGTCTTGGGGGCAGGGGCAGATGGGTTGCTGCCGGTACTGCCGCTGGTCGCAGCGGCGCATGATGCCACAGCCACGTCATCAATAAAGAAGCTGCTGATGTTTGAGCGTGGGTTTTCGGCGCTAAACGCCAAGCGCAAGGTCTTACCGGCATAGCGTGACAAATCGTAACGATTTTGCACCCAGCGGTCATCGCTTTGGTCCGAGGTTAGGCTTTCAATCGTCTCAAGAATATCACCCGATGAATTGGCAATCACGGCTCTAAATCGCGCTGGGGTTGAAAACAACCCCAATAACCCTGAGGTTTCTTCGTGCAAATAACGGAAATAGCTTAATTCAGCACGGGTAGCATTGGCTGGAATACTAACATCTTGATAAATCGCCTGAATTGGCTCTTGATCTTGCCCACCAAGCCAAGCGCTACGTTGCCCAGAATTTGGGTTTTCGGCATCAAACAACCCTGTACCGCCTTTAGTGGCTTGCTTCCAACCATCGTTATTTTCAAACCCACCATTGGTGACAATATTAGTGCAACCGGCTGGCACTGGCGCAGGCGCAGGCCCAGTAGGTGATGGGCGCTGGCTAGGAGTGGTGCTAGGCGCGGTGGGGTCAGAGGAGGCTGCACCCGGAATAACCCCAACATCAGCAAAGGCCTTGCGCACTACAGCGGCCTCATTCGCCCCATAAAGCTCTTGGGCGGCGCGAATGCTGGCATTGGCGGCATCGACAAATTTGGCCCGCGGTGTAAGATATTGCGTTAAAGCGCGATAGTAAATAGCCCCTACTTTGTCGCGCCCCAAAGCCGTGCCAATTTTATAAGCCACAAAATTAGGAATGCCGCTATTAATATGCACCCCGCCATTATCGGCACGGCGGCTCACTGGCAAATTGGCATATTCGCGCATATGGGCGGGCTGTCCCACCCCTTTTAGCGGGTTGCGGGCATCATAATAGCCACTGGCGTTAGGGTCAGACAAACTACGCAAATAGGCAACAGGGAATGGTGGCGATTTGACAATGCCTCGCCCCACTTCCCAATTTGCGCCCGAAATTAACACGCCAAACACATCAGCATATGATTCATTTAGCGCCCCAGCCTGCGCCTCATAAATTAGCTCGGCGGTGCTTTCAACCACCCCATGTGTAAATTCATGCCCTACAACATCAAGGCCATAGGCCAAAGGCCGAAACATACGCCCGCCATCGCCATATACCATTTGTTTCAATTCGCCAATCCACGCCGCATTTTCGGCTTCGGATGGGTCTGAGCCAAAATGTACCGTCGAGATTAAAGGTGCGCCTTGCCCGTCGATGCTATCGCGCTTAAAATTATTAAAATAATAATCGTAAACCTTGGCCGCCCCATCATGGGCGGCCTGTGCGATTGGGTCATTGCTACGTTCACCTTCGTCAATCAGCAAACGCCCGGGAATATCTTCGGTATTACGGGCAGTAAAGGTGCGGCGACGGCGCAACTGCTCGCGGTTTTCAATCACATGTGTCACCGAGGCACGGCGCGCATTGATAAAAAAGGTCCATTCGGCCAAAGGCGAGGTTGCCAAAATTTTAACTTGCCAAGTTAAGGTCGGCTTGTCGTTTTCATCAACATACACCACCAACTGGGTGCGATGCGGCAAGGCTTGGGCTTTAAAATAGGAAAGTTCATCCGCTTCTAGCCATTGTTCCTTTAGCTCTTGCATGGCAAAGGCTTCGGCATCTTGCTGGGTCACCTGTGGCGCAATTGGAATGCTGATCTCAGGTGCAAATTGCCCATTGACCGCCATAATTTGGTCGTTGTGGTCGATATGCACCACCATTTGCCGCCCAAACACCGGCAACCCGCGATATTGTTGTGCCATGCGCACATGCGAATAACCGAGTTGTAAATCTGGCTCAATCCGCAATACTTGTAATTCTTCGGCGGCGCTGCGCAAGCGAAACAAGGCACGGTTTTCATCAAAAAAACCATTGGCAATGGCGATGGGCTTGCCGCGCTCGGCGGCGCTTGGCACATACGGGATCCGCATGGCTGGGTCTTTGGGCATCACAAATTCTGGGATACCGTTGAGGGCGTTCCAGTGTGCCTCAAGTGCACCAGTGGCGCGTGACTGCAATGCCTGCCATGCCGCGCTGGGCGTAATCTGCCCGGTGGCTTGGGCAATGACACTGCGAGTATGATAAAGATCATCATCTACCACAATATTACGTGGCACAGGTGGTGCGGCGGCCATGAGGGTAAGGATGCTGCTGACGGTTACTGAAACCAAGCCAATGCCAATAAGGGCATGACGTGGTCGGTGGGGTCGTAGTCTGCTCATGTTTAGTTAAGATTTAACCTAAGTTTATCTTATTTTCCAGAAGTTTGATGCTAATAATTCTGACGAATCGATGACGATTTTGGCTAACGCGCAAACACTCGCCGCGCCGCCAAAAAACCAATAAACACAACTAAGCCACAGCTCAGCGACACCAACCACAGCCGGTCTGTGCCAAATAGTGGCAATGCCACCAATGACCCCGTAATACGCCCAACTGCAAATGAGGCCGAGACAAAGCCCATCATCACAGTGCGAGCCGCTGGCACAATTTCAGAAGCGACCGAAAGAGATGCCACCAGCGCCAACTCAAACATAAAATAAATCGCAAACAACGCTCCCGACATCAACAACAATGAACTACCACTTAACCACCACAAAATAAATGCCAACGAATAAAAGACAGTAGCAGTCAACACCGTGCGCGATTTTCCCCAACGGTCGGTAAACAAGGCTGCAATAATTTCAGCCAAACCATCGGCCACCCCAATCACAATCGAGGCAAAACCCAACTGCTCAATATTTAACCCAAAGTGAACTTTGAACCAAGTAGGATACACCAAATACGGTATTTGGGCAGCAGCGGCAACCGAAAACCCAAATAACATCATGGCGCGGGCCTTAGGTTCACGCAACACCACCGCGGCGCTATCACGCAGTGAAATAGCACTGCCCTGCCCCAAAGCCATATGCGGCAACACATAACGCCACAGCGCCATCAAGCCAATCCCCCCCATTAAACCCAAGGTGACAAATGGGGCCCACCATGCCACCCGCGAAATAAGAATGCCAAAAGCCGGTACGCCAATAATCCACGCTAGCGACCACGCCAATTCGCCAATACCCATGGCACGCCCACGCTGGGCATAGGGAACTACATTACCGATAAAGGCCAAGGCTTGGGTATCGACCAAAATTTTGGCAATGGCAAAAAATAAAAATAGCAATACCACCACCATCAACGAAGGCGAAATACCCACAAATAGGGTAGCGGCAATAAAAATTAACACTCCGGTCAGCAAAATAGGGCGTTGGCCGATGCGAAATGCCATTAAACCTGCCACTGGGGCCAAAAGACCGGCAAACCCAACCACAGCAGCCATCCAACTGGCCGATTCGGGCGGCTGCCCAAACACAGCGGCGATGTCGCTCAAATAAGGCAATTGTGCCCGCAAGCTAGTATCCATCACAAAACGGATAAATGTAAGCACCAAAATGGCTTTGGGAACCGAAAACGCAGGGCGAGGGTTGGATTGCACAGGGAAAAGCATACGGGCACAATCATACCTGTTTGGGCACACTGCTCAAAAACAGGCGTAATGCCTTTGGAAAACGCCGCCGCCAATGGGTTTCATTGTGGCGGCCTGCGCGATCTTCAACATACCACACCTCGCAGCCTCGGGCGCTCAAAATATCGCGCAGACGGCGCGTATCAGCTACCATCGCCGGAATACCTTCGGCAGTGTGCGATTTACCCTCACGCCAACCCATGTCTAAATAAAAACGAGGGCCAAGGGCGATGGTGGCCAAGGGGCTGGTGCGGGCCAGCATATCGAGCTGACCAAACGCAAACCAAATGGCTGGTGATAACGCTGCACAAAAGCCAAAGATATGAGGCCGCGTGAGGGCGGCATAAAGCGCGATTAAACCACCCAGTGATGAGCCAGCAATGCCAGTCGCCGCCGCCTGTAGGCGCGTACGAAAACTCAGGTCGATGATGGGCTTGACGGTGTTGACGACAAAATCCAGATAGGCATCGCCTTTGCCCAGCAACTGCCCCCGCGCCGATGAGCGTGACCATGGGCTATATTCGCTCATGCGGTCGACCCCAGCATTGGGGATGGCAACAATGATGCACTCACGTTTGCGACTGGCAGTGGCAAAGCGCTCGGCGGCTTCATCGGCCCCCCATTCGCCCATAAACGACAACGCATCATCAAAGACATTTTGCCCATCTTGCATATACAACACAGGGTAGCGCACATTTTTAAGCGCGTTTTGCTCGTAGCGCGGCGGCAAATAGACATAAATGTCGCGGGCAGTCAGCCCATTACCCGCGACCCCACGCAATCTTCGCACATCGCCGGTCACGGTGTGCTGCTTTGTAAAGGGTGGTTGGGGATAGGAGTCCCAAATATAGTTAAGCATAAGAACGTAATGCCTGAGCCGCTATTCTTCCATTCCCTATGGGAATGGAAGAATAGCGGCTCAGGCGCAGCATTGCACAAAAGTTGCATTGTTGCTTAGATTATAAGAAGAAAACAAAATTTTAGTTGCAAATTGATTGACATTAATCGGTATTTTTTCTAAAATAAAAGAACATATTCTATGAATACACCCCCATCTTCCCGAAAGTTGCGTATTATGATCGTGGGAGCAGTTGTCGCAACCAATTGCATTACGACTGGATTAACACTTGCACAACCGCCGGAACACATCGAACCACCCAATATTTCTGAATGGAATCATAACGACCCCAATGCGCCACAAATATTACGTGTTTATTTTAAAAATGAGAATGAATTACAGCGTTTGGCAAACAGTGGCCTAGACCTCATTGAATATCGAGAAACCGATCATGTTTTTGTTATGGGCGACGCAAACTTGGTCACTATCTTACAGCAACAAGGCTACAAAGTCGAGACCGATCAACGATTAAGCCCATTGCCGCCCATTCACAGTTTATCAAAAGATATATCGCCGAATCGTTTAGAAACCGCAGAAACGTATGCGAGTGGGTATCGCACCGTTGTTGAGCATTACCAACACCTCGATACCGTCGCGGCTAATTTTCCAACTTTGGTGAGTGTATTTGATTATGGTGACTCGTGGCGTAAAACAAATAACTTGGCAAATGGTCATGACCTCAAAGCCATTTGTATCACCAAAAAACAAGCGGGCGATTGTGCGTTAAGCCCCAACAGCAATAAACCGCGATTTTTGCTGATGGCCGCCATCCATGCCCGTGAGCTTAGCACCTCTGAAATGGCGTATCGTTGGATCGATTATTTGGTCAATAATTACAACACCAATGCCGATGTAGCGATGTTGCTTGACCACAATGAAATGTGGGTTATCCCGGTAGTGAACCCAGATGGGCGTTTAATTGTTGAAGGCGGCGGGAATACGCCTTATTTACAACGCAAAAATGCCAATAACACATCGGGGGCCTGCGCCGTGCCACCCACCTCAACCAACCAACATGGGGTCGATCTCAATCGCAATGCCAATTGGGGCTGGGCGCCCGGTGCGTTGGGCACATCAACCAACCCCTGCGATCAAACATACAATGGCACTAGCGCATCTTCAGAGCCAGAAGTGGTCGGATTACAAACCTTGGTCGGTCAACTTTTTCCAGATACCAAAGGGCCAGCCATTACAGACCCAGCAGCCCAAAACACACGCGGCGCATTCATCACCTTACATAGTTATGGCAATTTAGTCTTATTGCCTTTTGGCGATAACAACGGGAATGCCCCAAATGACGCTGGGTTACGTGCATTTGCATTCCGCATGAGTTCATATAACAATTATAAAACGGGGCGACCACCCGAAATTTTGTATGGGGTCACCGGTGCTACCGACGATTGGGCGTATGGCACGTTAGGCGTGCCAAGCTTTACCTTTGAAATGGGCGCCAGCAGCGGAACCTGTAGTGGGTTCACCCCCGCGTATACCTGCCAAGACAGCACCTTTTGGTCACTAAACCTGCCAGCATTCTTATTTGCAGCCAAAAATGTGCGTGAGCCTTATAACACAGCACTAGGGCCAGTGGCAACAAACCTGAATGTCAGCACAACCAATGTCGTCTCTGGCAGCAATGTGAACCTGACCGCCAGTATCAACGACAATGCCTTTGGCAATGCCGCTGGTAGCATTGGCCGCCCCACCTCGCAACCCATTTCAACCGCACAATATTTTCTCGATACCCCACCTTGGGCCGGGGGCGTTGGTGTCACCATGAATGCCAGCGATGGCACATTTAACACAGACAATGAAAATGTCACGGTCTCGGTCAATTCATCAGGCCTCGCCCTCGGTCGGCATACGTTGTATGTGCGTGGCAAAGATACGGCTGGCAATTGGGGCGCACCCAGCGCCATTTTCTTTAATGTCGTTACACAAACCCTCAGTGGCAACACTGGTTTGCTAAACCCCAGCGCCAACGCCGCAACCGTGACCAATCGTGGCGACAACAATGGCTATGAAAGCAGCCCAACCAATGCCTACACCAACGACGGGGTGTTCGCGGTCGATCTAAATTCTGGCACATCAGGCACAACTGCAAACGCAACTTGCACCAGCACCACCAAAGATGCGCATCAATTTGGCAACTACAATATCAGCATCCCCAATGGTGCGAATGTGACCGGGATTGAAATACGTCTTGATGCCAAAGTCGATTCAACCAACCCCGCATCATTCATCTGTGCCCAACTTTCGTGGGATGGTGGCGCCACTTGGACAGCCGTCAAAACAATCGCATCACTCACCACTGCCGAGGCCACCTATACGCTTGGGTCTGCGACAGATACCTGGGGGCGGGCTTGGAACAGCACTGAATTAAGCAATACCAATTTCAAATTACGGCTGATTGATGTCGCGGCATCGACCGCCCGCGACTTCTCGCTCGACTGGGCCGCAGTCCGTGTGCATTATCAATAGCGCAAATGCCAAGTTAATAAACATCAATGGATGGAAGCCAGCATCAATGGCACTGGCTTCCATCCATAAGGCTGTCCGAATGTCGCCTTCTTGTTCCCGCAAAAGCGCAATCGTCTTAAATTAAGGTTTCAGCTTCACCCGTCATTCCCTCGAAAGAGGGAATCCATAACGCGGTGGACATCAATTTGATGTGATTGCTACATTTTTACCTGCATCGTTATGGATCTCCGCATTCGCGGAGATGACAAGTTAAGCACACGGCTGACTTTTGAACAGCCTTGCATACATCCATTAAAATCGGCACAGTACGCTGAATTAAGAGTAAAATCACCAGCACTTTGATGCAACAGCCCCCCCTTGCAGGCACACACCCCATTCGCTACACCGAATATAAAAACGGGGTGCGCGAAGAAGTTGCTGCCGGTGTGATTGAAGAAGGGCTGACCTGCCTAAATGTAAATGGGCAAGAACTGGCGACCCTGATGTGCAGCCCAATCCAACTCGATGATTTGGCCCTGGGGTTTTTACGCGCCGAAGGCTTTATTACTAGCATAGACGATGTGCGCCATATGCATATCTCAAAGTCGAACTGTGTCGAAGTATGGCTAAATAAAACCATTGAGAAGCCCAAACGCAGCATCACCACCGCCGGTTGCGGCGGCGGCATCACCTTCGATGACCTTAGCCAACGCCATGAGCCATTGGTATCGGCCTTAACCCTAAAACCCGATCAAGTATGCAGCCTAATGCGCCAACTGATGCTATCGGCCACCATCTATAACCACGTGCGCGGCATTCACACCTCGGCCCTCAGCGATGGCAACCGTTTGGTGTATTTGGCCGAAGATGTCGGTCGTCATAACACCATCGACCGGCTATGGGGCAAAGCGCTACGCGACGGCTACGCCCCTGCCGATCACATCTTGCTCACCTCAGGGCGCATCAGCAGTGAAATGTTGAGCAAGGCCATGAAAATGGGCGCCCCCATCGTCATCTCGCGCACCTCACCCACCTCGTTGTCGGTTGCGTTGGCGCAGGCGTGGGGGCTGACCTTGATCGGCTATTGTCGTGGCAAAGATTTTAGGGTGTATGCGGGCGGCGAGCGAGTTGAGGGGTAAATAACCAAACCCAATCTATGGCCCAAAATATAATCATTCGCCTCTATGTCTTCCCCCTCCAAATTTCGACTCGCTGAGTTAATGGCAGCTTTGTCAGTGGCGGCTGATCTTGGCATGGGCCAACCGATGTTATTTGCCCAGCAAAGTTGCGTCTTGTCAATGCGCTTAGGGGCCGCCCTTGGGTTAGCAGCCTCCGACCTGCGCGATTGCTATTATCAATCGCTCTTGCGCTATATTGGCTGCAATGCCACCACCCACGAGTTAGCTGCTGTATTGGGTGATGAAATTGCCGCCCGCACCGATTTTGCAGCCATCGACCTCGGCAATACCAGCGATGTTTTGCGCGTGATGCTCCATCATGTGCGACAGGCCAATGCCGATGCCAATTTTATCGAGGCAACCGGAGCCATTGTTCAGGCGTTGCTCGGCTTCAAAAAAATTTCGCAGCAAAATTTTAATGGGCATTGCGAAGTAGCACAACGGCTGGCCCAACGCATTGGCTTTGGCCAATCGCTCATTCAGGGGCTGGGGCAATTGTATGAACGCTGGGATGGGTGCGGACTACCACATGGCATTAAAGGCGACAATATTACGATCGCGGTACGTGTGGTCACCCTAGCCCAAGGTGTCATCATTGCCCACCGCAACGGCGGGGTTGAAATGGCCTTGGCAATGGTGCAAAAACGTCGCACTGGCGAATATGACCCCCAAATTGCCGATGTGTTTTGTCAACAGGCCTTTCATTTATGCGCTCAATTAGATGCCGAACCCACATGGGCCGATTTGTTGGCGCTAGAACCCAACCCACCCATTATGTTGAGTGAAGCCGAATTTGACAATGCGTGTTTGGCAATGGCCGATTTTGCCGATGTCAAATCACCCCATACCTTAGGGCATTCACGCAAGGTGAGTGCGTTGGCCGAGGCTGCCGCCCGACATCTCAAGCTGCCCGAAAATGAGATCACACTAGTGCGGCGGGCTGCTTTATTGCATGATATCGGGCGAGTCGGTATTTCAGCCGGTATATGGACCAAATCGAGCCAACTAAACGACCGCGAATGGCACCAAATTCGGATGCATACCTACTATACAGAATGTATTTTGGCGCGTCCGGCACGGTTAGCCGAACTCGGCAAATTGGCCGGGTTACATCATGAGCGTTTAGACGGCAGCGGATATCACCGCAATTGGCCCGAACATATGCTACCAATGCCAGCGCGGGTCTTGGCGGCTGCCGATGTCTTTCAAGCGCTCATCGAGCCGCGCCCCCATCGAGTGGCTTATTCACTTGAACAAGCCGCCGACATTTTGCAAACCGAAGTTGCCAGCCATAAATTAGACAGCAACGCTGTTCACGCAGTTTTATCGGCGGCGGGGGTTCATAGCAATCACCCTGAGCCAACCAAACTATGGTCAAATGGGTTAACCTCACGTGAGGTCGAAGTCATTCGCCTGATTGCGCGGGGGCACAGCACCAAGCAAATTGCTGCCCTATTGGTGGTTTCGCCCAAAACAGTCGATAATCAAACCCAAAGCATTTATGCCAAGTTGGGCATTTCGTCACGGGCTGCGGCGGCCCTGTTTGCAGTCGAACATCATTTATTGTGAAATAGGGAACTTTCCCTATCGTGTTTTTGCCTGCGTTTTTGTATGATGTTGTTACGTTTCAACAAACGAAAAACAAATAGAACACAAAAAATAAGGACAAAATCATGAGCACTTCAAGTCATTTACAATTAGGCCGCGCCCTGTTAGAGGGATTCAACGCCCATAACCTCGACAATTGGATCAATAGCTTAGACGAACAAGCTGAATTTTCATACCCAGGTGCACGTGATGGCTTGCCAAAAACCTTTGCCATTGCCTATAACCAAGCCTTTGTTAATGCCTTTCCCGATCTAAACTTTGTCACCTTGCGCGAAATAGTGGAAGATGACCGAGTGGTGACAGAATGGGCCTGCACCGCAACGCATACCGCCCCACTGCAAACCTTATCTGGCAAAGTCATTCCAGCAACCCATCGCAAAGGCACACTCAAAGGCATGTTTATTGTCGATCTCAACAACGGCAAAATTATGCGTGAAGCCTCATATTGGGATCAGATCGAACTGCTCGCTATTTTAGGGCTTGCGCCAACCTAATATTTTGCTGCCGGGGGTGGGTTTATGGCCCGCCCCCGGCCTGCGCCATAACCAAAAACCCAAGCCCAGCGCCCAAACCAGCAAAGCCAAGTTTGCAGGCATATTGATCAACATCGCCCAATCTGAAAAACCCGTGTAGGCCATCACCAAGCCGCCAATCGTGGTAAATAGCCCACCCAGCAGCCCCAACACCGCTACCCAACGCGCAAATTGCGCCTCATTTAGCATGGCTGCGCCATAAAGCAACACCGTACCCCCCGAAAACAAGCCCAACATACTGGCCAGGCCAATCTCAATTTGCCGCACCCCCAAGGTAGCGGCAAATAATGCTGGTTTATCAATGGGCGCGGCATTGGCCCAATACACACTCATGGCTTTAAGTGCAATACCATCGACCGCCTGTAAGACAATGCCGATGACAAGGGTGGTGAACGCGCCAATCTTGCCAACTTCCGCCAACACCATACCAAGATCAGAATGAAAAAGACGCGCCAATAAAATAAGCGCCAACATCAGCAACCCCAAGCCAAACAATTGGGCCAAATGGCTAGCCACCCAATGTTGATCAGCGGCGTATTCGGCAAAAGCCGCCGCCGCGTCATTTGGGTCGGCGTGTGATGGATGCATGAGCGTGCCAAGCAATAACAAGATTGTGCCGACAAAGGCCGCCATTGCGCCGGTTTTATCAAAATAACGTTGTGTCATACCTCCTATACGCGCCAAGTTTGTGAAAGTCGCAAAGCCTTATCCAAGTCAATTAACCTGCAAAGCGGATGTCTTATGTAGCGCGGGGTTGGTCCCGATGCAAACCCAATCCCAACCGCGACCAGCATGGTAAATGCCTATGCTATTCGGCATCATCGTCATCATCGCCAATGTGGTCAGTGGGCGGCGTTAAAAAAAGATGCGGGAATGACGTATATCGCGCCGAATTGAGGAGCTTGGGATGGGGCATTGTGTATTGGGCATAAAATATACCCCATGAAACTAGGATTAGGCCTGTATGGCAACATGCTCGATGCCGAGCATTTCCGATTCGCAAAACAAGCCGGGGCAACCCACATCGTGGCACACATTGTTGGGCATTTTCAAAAGCCGGGGGCCAAGGCCCTCACCACCGGTGGCTCGGCACTACAAGGCTTTGGGGTGAGCGACCCGCTCGACGGCACATGGAATTATGAATGGTTTCGTGATCTCAAGGCCGCCATCAACGCCGAAGGCTTAGAACTTGAGGCGATTGAAAATTTTGAGCCGGTGCATTGGCATGATGTGCTGCTGGATGGCCCCAAGCGCGATGCCCAAATGGCGCACCTCAAGCAAATCATCCGCGACATGGGGCGGGCCGGCATCCCGATCATGGGCTACATCTTCAGCCTTGCGGGGTTATGGGGGCGCGATACCGGCCCCGTTGCACGTGGCAAGGCCCTCAGTGTCGGTTATCACAACCCCGTTCAGCCACCCATCCCCAATGGCATGGTGTGGAATATGGTGTATGACCCCGAACAATTTGACCCCAACGGGCAAAATGGCGTGGTTGCGCCGGTCTCACAGGCACAAATTTGGGATCGCTTTGAGCGCTTTTTGAATGAGATGCTACCAGTAGCCGAAGAAGCGGGCGTGAAGTTGGCACTGCACCCCGATGACCCGCCGCTGCCCACCCTACGCGACACCGCCCGTTTGGTCTATCGTTGGGATCTGTATCAGCGCGTGCTCGATTTGGCCCCCAGCACCCACAACACGATGGAATTTTGTGTGGGAACCTTGTCTGAAATGAGCGATGAATTTGGCGGACGCGCTGGGTTTAATGATATTTACCACATGGTCGATCATTACAGCAGCACAGGCCGCATCGGCTATGTGCATTTTCGCAATGTCAAAGGCAATGTGCCCTATTACGACGAGATGTTTGTCGATGATGGCGATGTTGACATGATTCAACTAATGCGCATTTTGCACAAAAATAATTTCGATGGTGTGCTCATCCCCGATCATACCCCTGCCATGAGTTGCAGCGCCCCTTGGCACGCTGGCAAGGCCTATGCCCTCGGCTTTATGCGGGCCGTGATGAAGATGTTGTAAACAACAAACAGACCCAAATGCGCAACAAACAATTCATCGCCCAGCATCGGGGTGGGCTGCTGAGCAAAGACCAACATCAGCAGCTTATGCAATGGTCGTGTGATTGCGCCGAACATGTGTTACTACTATTTGGCGATAACATCGATGAACGTCTAACCCATGCGCTGGCAGTGGGGCGAGCTTGGCAACAAGCACAAGTGCCCACTGGCGCGGCGATGAAAGCATCGGTGGCGGCCCATGCTGCGGCCAGAGCCGCCACACAACCAACAGCCATTGCCGTCGCCCGCGCTATCGGGCACGCCGTTGCCACCGCTCACATGGCCGACCATGCGCTAGGCGGAGCCATCTATGCCTTAAAAGCCGTGAAATACGCCGGTCAATCGATTGAGGCGGAAAGACAATGGCAAAATGAGCGCTTGCCAGCAACACTTAAGGCGATGGTGATGGTGGCAAGACAAGAGAAAGAACAGGCGTTTAAAGATTTATCCTCTAACAATACCTTAGCCAAATTTTAGCGTGTATATAAGGGTCAAGATGATCGCAGAATCAATATTAGGGACGACTCAAAGTCGTCCTTAAAGGCTTTG
>CAZLOF010000057.1:8694-13231 GCA_964560745.1 uncultured Thermoflexus sp. | reverse complement strand
GGGTAGATACCCCCCCCCCAGGTTTATATGTATTTTCATAGATATTTCTATGTTAAAAATAAAGACGGAGTGGTGCAAGGTTGCATTACTCAACCAAACATTTGTCAGAACAA
The DNA here is from genome assembly GCA_964560745.1 of uncultured Thermoflexus sp. Lineage (GTDB taxonomy): Bacteria > Chloroflexota > Anaerolineae > J036 > Brachytrichaceae > AQU-03. The sequence continues at coordinate 13,118 of CAZLOF010000057.1, read as the reverse complement.
CAAAGAGGTATTTATGAATTTCACCACCCCAACGAATGTTTTAATCCGTCTATTGGCTGGCGCAATCTTGCTGATGACAATCTCTGTCCCTATTTCTAAGAGTGATGCCAGAACGTCTGAAATCACTGCTCAACGTGCCGATATATTGCAAATGGCATTTACAGCAGGCGACACAATCTTTCAAGAAGACTTTAGCGATCTCAATTTTGCTCAAAATGCTGTAAATGATGTCACAATATCAGGCAATCCATCACTATCAGGATCTTTAACTGAAAATATTAGCCCGAGCAAACTATGGACACTGTGTAAACGCCAATTTGATACTGCTAGAAACTTTCCGTTTCAACACCCAATGTGTGCAGTCGGCAGTGCTGATTGGCATTCCAAAGACCAATTAAGTGTTATCACCGATGCCAACAACACAAAAGCATTACGCATTACAGCTATTAGCAACGCCACCTATCAAAACTTAGGCGGTTTTGGCTATAAATCGGCTCATATTAATACTTTTCATAGCTTTCAGTTTATGTATGGTCATGTTGAGGCAAGGATTCGTATGCCAGCCCAAGCAAAAGGCGCGTTTCCAGCATTTTGGATGCTTGATGCTTACACCCATTGGCGACAAGAGATTGATATTATGGAGATGGTGAGTTATAACGGTGGCTCATATCGCAATTCTGGCACAGTACATTTGTGGCAAAAAGACCCTGCCCAGCCAACAAAAGGTTCTCACAACCTTTCATTCGAGTCAACAGTTGGCAATATGGCAGATGGGCAATATCATATTTATGCAGTTGATTGGACCCCCGATGGCATTACGTGGTTAGTAGATGGAGTCGTAAAAAAGCAAGTGACTGCGGCTGAATTACGTGAACGTATACATGCGCCTATGTATCTTATGTTGGGGTTGCAAGTAAATGAAAGAGCATCAACAGGAGGCTGTGAAACTGGGTCTTCTGTATGGATGGGCGGATCTGATACACCATTGTGTAATACAGCCTATACAATGGATACTGATTATGTAAAAGTGGTTGCCAATGAATATACACAGTATGGAAGTCAACTGCCAAAAACATTGTTAAAACATGCGTTTTCTTATTGGAACATAGCGAGTTTTAGACTTAATACAAAACCTGAAATTTCTTGGGATACTGGTTGGGTAAATGTTGAACCTGCGACGACAGAATGTTCAACTGGACTTGATATAGATGCATATGCTAGTAATTGCGGATCAGATACGACTGGGGCACGCCGTTACACCCTCAAAATAGACCTAAACAACACCAGCAGCGATGCCTATGTGCAAAAAACATACACTGAGACCATTAAAGACCATCGGGTAAGTTTCTTGCTTGATACGCAAAATATCACCATCCCCATCTCAACTTTTCACTATATCTTTGCTGGCTATGACACAGACGGCACAACGCGAGTAGCGCGTATCCGGCTGTCGCAAGTAGGCAACCAATATGGCATTTGTGCCGAAGCCCATTTAGCCAGCGGCTATCTTTGTAAAAACGTCGCTCCGGGGTTACATGCCATAGACTTTGATTGGTGGGCCGCCGCCCCAAATATGTCGAATGGAGGCATTAAATTGTGGGTTAATGGTGTCGCCGTCGCACCGGATCCGGGCGTTAATGTCAGCAATTTTGCAAATAGTGCCCAATCCATTCAAAGTGTTCGCTTGGGGGCACTAAATGTCGGGGCTGGTGATGCTGGCGTTTACTATTTAGATACCTTCCGTTCATGGAAATTGGCTAGCATTACATCACCGCCCTCCACCTCAACACCGATTCCTACCGCTACATTTACGCCTACGCCTGTTGCCACCAACTGCACAACCGGCAATATATTGCAAAACTATAGCTTTGAATTAAACCCAACGGCCAACAACTGGGGCAATGGCTGGGGCACAGCGCCAATCTGGTCTAACGATGCCCAAAGCGGTGCAAAAAGCAAACTTCCTAATTCTCCAATCCCCACCTCACCCCGCCATCGTCAGGCCGCCAGACACGCTGATGGTTTGACCAGTGATGAAATTGGCATCGTCGCTGGCTAAAAATGCCACGATGCCGGGCAGGTCGTCGGGGTGGCCGAGGCGACCGAAGGGGATGGAGCGGGTGAGCGCTGTGCGCAATTTGTCGCCGCGTTCACCCTCGCCCGCAAAATCACGAAAGAGCGCCGTGTCGGTTGGCCCCGGGCAAACCACATTTACATTGATTTGCTTACGCGCCAACTCACGCGCTAAGGTCTTTGAAAATGAAATCAACCCACCCTTACAATAGGCATACACCGCCTCGCCCGATGAGCCGACTCGCGCCGCGTCTGATGCGATATTGACCACCTTGCCCGACCCACGCGCCGACATGCCCGTCAGCACAGCATGGTGCATATACAGCACACCAAACAAATTGATCGCTACAATTTTGTCCCATAATGGCTTTTCGGTGTCTAAGAAATTGCCGGCCCGATCCCAACCGGCGTTGTTGACCAATACATCAATTGGCCCCAAGCTTTGCTCGACTTGCGCCACCGCCGCATTGACCGAATTTTGGTCGGCTAAATCCACGGTAAAGGCATTGGCTCTGCCGCCGTTTTGTTCGATTTGGCTCGCCAAGTCCTGCGCGGCCTGCAAATTGATGTCCAGCACCGCCACAATTGCGCCTTCTTCGGCGAAGCGCCGGCAAATAGCCGAGCCAATCCCGCCCGCGCCGCCGGTCACGATCACGACTTTGTTTGTTAATCCTCTCATGGTTGAATGGCTTATTAGTTGAATGGTTGAATGGTTGATTAGTTGAGCAGTTGAGCAGTTGATTGACGATCTATGGCTTATAAGTCACAAATAAACCAATCAACTATTCAACCATTCAACTCATTATGATTTATCTATATTTTGCAATTGTTTGCCGCGCAATGATCATCTTCATAATGTTTGCCATGCCATCGCCAATTTGCAACCCAAACACGTCGCGGTAGCGCTGGGCATAGGCAAAATCGTTGCTATAGCCGCCGTGCCCGTGCGCGAGCAAACACTGCTGAATGATCTCGCATGATAGCTTGGGCGCCCACCATTTGCTCATGGCGGCCTCGGCGGTGTGTGGCAAGCCCTGATCTTTGAGCCACAAGGCGTGCAAACATTGCCAACGTGCCGCCTGATACTGCGTTTCGGCCTCAGCCAGCGGGAAAGTTACACCTTGAAATTCGGCGATAGGTTTGCCAAAGGCTTCGCGCTCTTGGATGAAGCGCCAGGTTTCATCGAGTGAGGCCCGCGCCACCGCCAAACATTGCAAGCCGATCAGGGCGCGGCTGTAATCGAAGCCTTGCATTACTTGCACAAAGCCCTTGCCTTCAGCCCCCAGCATCCATTCGGCAGGCACAGCCACCTTGTCAAAAAAGATGGACCCGCGTCCGACCGGGCGCGTGCCCAAATCATCGTGTGCCAACCGTGAAACGCCCGCCAAATCCATCGGCACTAAAAAGGCGCTGATGCCGTGTGCATGGTCAGATATTTTGCCGGTGCGGGCAAATACCACCGCCACATCCGCCTGCGTCGCCATCGAGATCGAGGCTTTTTCGCCATTTAACACAAACTGGTCGCCCTCGCGGGTGGCTTGCAATTTGATGCGTGCCGCGTCAGACCCGGCACTTGGCTCGGTCAGCGCAATGGCGACTAGCTTTTCGCCGCGGCAAATGGCGGGCAGCCATTGCTCGGCCAGCGCGGGTGCGGCGTGCTGCGCGATGACATGCCCACACAGCGAGGTCAACAAATTGACATAGGCCACGTTGAAGTCGCCATAGGCAATTTGCTCAAGCAGCAGCCCGCTCGTCACGCAATCTGTGCCCAGCCCACCGAATTGTTCGGGCAATTCGGGGCCGAGAAAACCCATTGCCCCCATTGCCTGCACAATTTCAGGTTCGATTCGCTGCGCCACCTCGCGGGCGTGGTAATGCGGGGCCAGCCGCTCTTTGGCAAACCGCTTGGCGACCTCGACTAGCGCCTGTTGCTCTTCGGTTAAGTTGAAGTTCATGCTTTATTGGGGCTAGTGTAATGCATTTTATGAAAAAAATCGTTATGGCAAAGCCTATAATGTGGGCTTATCTATGTCAGATATTGTGCAGGGCGATCAGGTTAGGCGTGACAAAATTGGCACCCAAGTTAAATTTGGGGCGGGTAGCACGTATATTGAACGGCAAATTGTGTGTGGCGAGGCCAAGATTGCGCGAGACTGAGCTGGCCGACATCAAAGCCCAGTTGTTTGGCGGCGATCAGGTCTTGTTATTGGCGAATGGGCAGGGTGGGTGTGCAAAACTACGCTGGCGGCCCAATATTATGCCCGCTCCCACGCCGAATATAACCACAGTTGCACCTGGGTCTGATATGTCGCCGCGCCGTTGGCGCTGGAATATGCCCCAACGGGGCATTG
>CAZLOF010000057.1:0-8594 GCA_964560745.1 uncultured Thermoflexus sp. | reverse complement strand
GGGTCTGATATGTCGCCGCGCCGTTGGCGCTGGAATATGCCCCAACGGGGCATTGCATTCCAACCCAGGCCAACGGCCTGAAAAACAAAATCCTAATCAACCTTCCTCACCTTCACCGCACAAAACTTAAACTCGGGGATTTTGCCGAAGGGGTCAATGGCTTCGTTGGTGATGAGGTTGGCGGCGGCTTCGACGTAGGCAAAAGGCATGAAGACCTCGCCGTGCTGCAAACCGCGATCGGCCCGCGCCACACATTGCACCTGCCCACGCCGCGAGGCGATCTCGATCATGTCACCTGCCACCGCGCCCAATTCGGCCAAATCGTCGGGGTGAATGGACACCGTTGGCGCAGGTTCGAGCGCGTCGAGCTTGCTGGCGCGGCGCGTCATGGCCCCAGTGTGCCAATGTTCGAGCTGCCGCCCAGTGAGGAAGACAAACGGGTATTCGGTGTCGGGCAATTCGTTGGCGTGAATAAAGTCGGCGGGCACGATGCGGGCCTTGCCGCTGGCGGTCGGGAATTTTTGCTGGAACAAGATCGGCTCGCTCACCTCTTCGCCTTTGCGATATGGATAGGTGACCGATGACACTTCGGCTAAATGCGCCCAACTGAGGCCACCGATGCTGGGCATGGCTTGGCGCATTTCGTCATACACGGCCTGCACAGTGGCAGGGGGTAAAGAGGAGGGGGCAGGTTGCAGGTTGCAAGTGGCAGAGGATTCTTTGCCACTTGCAACCTGCTCCTTGCCACCTGTCACTGTCCCCTGTCCATAATCCCAATTCATGCCCAAGCGTTGCGCCATTTGCAAAATAATCCACAAATCTTCACGCGCATTGCCGGGCGGTTGGATGGCCTTGCGGCCCAATTGCACGCGGCGGTCGGTGTTGGTGAATGTGCCATCTTTTTCGGGGAAGGCCGAAGCGGGTAATACTACATCAGCAAAGGCGCAGGTCTCGGTCAGGAAAATATCTTGCACGACCAAATGCTCAAGCGCCGCCAGCGCTGCCCGCGAGTGGTTGAGGTCGGGGTCGCTCATGGCGGGGTTTTCGCCCATGATATACATGCCCTTGATTTGCCCATCCAACACCGCGTGCATAATCTCGACGACGGTTAGTCCGGGTTTGGGGTCGAGCGTCGCACCCCACAATTCCTCGATTTGTCGGCGTGAATCTGGGTTCGCCACGCGGCGATAATCGGGCAACATCATGGGGATGAGGCCAGCATCGCTTGCGCCTTGCACATTGTTTTGCCCGCGCAAGGGGTGTAGCCCGGTGCCGGGCCTCCCAATTTGGCCGGTGATGAGTGAGAGCGCGATCAGACATCGGGCATTGTCGGTGCCGTGAATGTGTTGGCTGACACCCATGCCCCAGAAAATAATGCTGGCTTTGGCGGTGGCGTAGGTACGGGCCACTTCGCGCAATGTTTCGGCAGAGATGCCGCACAATGGCGCAACCTTTTCGGGCGCATAGTCGGCCACCTTATTCATCAACTTGACATAATCTTCGGTGCGTTCGCCGATGAAATTCTCATCCACCAAGCCCTCGGCAATGATGGTGTGCAGCAAGCTGTTTAGCATCAACACGTCGGTATCGGGTTTAAATTGCAAATAATGCTTGGCGTGTCGCGCAATTTCGTTGCGGCGTGGGTCCATCACAATCAGCGTTTTGCCCGCCTTAACCGCGTTTTTCATGAATGTGGCGGCGACGGGGTGATTGACCGTCGGATTCGAGCCGATCACGATGATGCACTCGGCATCGGCCACATCCGCTACCTGGTTGCTCACGGCGGCACTGCCGATGCCTTCGAGCAAGGCCGACACGCTGGAGGCGTGGCACAAGCGGGTGCAATGGTCAACGTTGTTGTTGCCAAAAGCCAAGCGCACCAGTTTTTGGAACAAATAGGCTTCTTCATTGCTGCCTTTGGCGCTGCCGAATCCGGCCAGGGTGGTGTTACCGGTTTTGCGCAGCTCGGCTAATTTGCCCGCCGCCAAATCGAGCGCCTCTTCCCACGTGGCCTCGCGGAAATAGGCCAATGGGTTGGCTGGGTCGAAGCCGTCGAGCGTTTTGGGCACACCGGCTTTGCGGATGAGCGGCTGGGTCAGACGCTCTTTGTGATGCACATAATCGAAGCCAAAGCGGCCTTTGACGCACAATCGCCCATGATTGCTCGGCCCGTCGCGGCCTTCTACTTTGATAATGTGGTTGTCTTGCGAATGGAAAGTGAGCAAGCAGCCCACACCGCAATAGGGGCAAACCGAATCTGTCGTCTTGATGGGCTTTGGATTAGGGCTTGGGGCTTGCGGCTTGGCTTTTGCCAATTGCAAATCGTAAATGGTTTTGGGCAAGAGTGCGCCTGTTGGGCAAGCTTGCACACATTCGCCGCAGCCTACGCACGAGCTTTGGCCCATTGGGTCGTCGAGGTCAAACACGATTTTGGCGTGATCGCCGCGAAAGGCCATGCCGATGACATCATTCACTTGAACATCGCGGCAGGCCCGCACACAGCGTGTGCATTGAATACAAGCATCCATATTCACTGCGATGGCCGGATGCGACAAATCAATATTCGGCTGATGCCGTGGCGCAAATCTCGGCTTGCCCACACCCAGATGATCGGCCCAATAGTCTAATTCTGAGGTGAAAATTGAGGATTGGGCATTATGAATCCCCAATTCCTGATCTTTAATCCCTATTCCTACTGCATCCGCCTTGAGCATTTCCAGCACCATCTTTTGCGAATGGAGCGCACGCGGGCTGTCGCTTTTGACCACCATATTTGGCTTTGGTGCACGGCAGCACGATGGCTGCAAAGCGCGTTCGCCGTCAATTTCGACCATACAGGCGCGGCAATTGCCCTCGGCGGCAAAGCCATCCTTGTAGCACAAATGCGGTATTTGTATGCCTTGGCGCTTGGCTGCCTGCAAAATGGTTTCGTTATCTTGAGCAGTTATGGTTTGGTCGTTGAGTTGAAAAACTAGATTTGTCATTCGTTTCCCCAATAATGGATCAGGCGTAGGCTGTTTATGCATCTAATTGCCGCTTTGCCCATAATTGTTTAATATCTTGTAAATGTTGACGGATTTCGATTGGAGCAATATCAAAATGCCGCGCTTGTGGCAAGGTCGATTCAACATCTTGCTCGATAGCCTCTAATGAGACGAGTTTTTTGCGTAGCAAGAAGAGAATATCATCGTAGTCTGTTTCGAATCCACGCGCCACCTTGCTTAAAGCGATGCTGCGTGGGTCAAATAAAAATACGCTTAGTGTTTCAAATTGTGCGATTAATAAATGACGCGACTCGTAACCGTTGGGTAGTGGTATAAACCGTGCGATTGGCACTGCCTCAATGTCAATGTTAAGTTGTGTTGCAACATCATGGATTATTTTTTGTAGCTCGGTTTGTTGTGGTGGTAGATCTTCCCCCACATAATCTACATCTAACGTAGTCCGTTGATTGCCAATTAAACATAGCGCACTACCACCTAACAGAAATAATGAAGTAGGTGTTGGAATATATTTCGAGAGCCGTTCTAGGAAAGAACGTATGACTTCATCATTAAGATTACTATTTGTTATCATACTATTTGGTGTGCTTTCCAAAATATTTTCACAGCCTGTTTTGCGGCTTGTTCAATCATACCGCCCCAATTTGAGTTTAGTCCTGTTACCACTTGGTATTTTTGTTCCAAACCTTTCAATTTTTGGCGATATGTTTGATCATCTGCTTCTTTTTTTTCACAAGCAGTTGTTTGTGCAGAAGTTAAGTTTTCTTGAAATTTTTGTTTAAACATCTCAGCCGCATCACAATATAATTTTAGTTGTTGATCAAACGGGTAGGCAAGCGTTGAAATGGCTTGATCCACAACTTCTGCACATCCAGAATGGAGCATTAGTAACGGAATTAACGCCAAACGCAAACGGGCTTCATCACAAAGAATCAGCCCTTGCAATAAACGATCATCACTCAGTGACTGTGTCAAAACATGCGCTGGTGCATTGACGAAATAAATTTTTCGCCGATGCAACTCCGCTGCCAAAACATTGGGATCAATCTTGCCCTCATTGTGCAATTTCATGTGAGAAATATTTAATCACACTTTTCATCGGGTTTGCGGCGGCTTGACCGAGGCCACAAATCGAGGCATCGGTCATCACTTGCGCTACGTCGTTGAGTAGGGGTATATCCCATGCTTGAACTTCCATCAGCTCTGCCGATTTGGCCGTGCCGACGCGGCATGGTGTGCATTGACCACAACTCTCGTGGCGGAAGAAGCGCATGGCGTTTACCGCCGCTACTCGTGCCGAGTCGTGCTGGCTGAGCACAATGACGGCTGCCGAGCCGATAAAGCTGCCATGTGGCTGAAGTGTGTCGAAATCGAGTGGCACATTGGCGAGGCTGGCTGGCAATAAGCCGCCGCTGGCCCCGCCCGGAAAATAGGCATATAGCTCATGGCCCGGCAACATGCCGCCACAATATTCGTCGATCAGCTCGCGCAGCGAGATACCGGCGGGGGCCAATTTCACCCCCGGCTGTTGCACCCGCCCGCTCACACTAAAGCGGCGCAACCCCTTGCGCCCGTTTCGCCCGTGTGCGGCAAACCACGCCGCGCCTTTTTGCACAATATCACGCACCCACCACATCGTTTCACAGTTGTGTACCAAGGTGGGGCGACCAAACAAGCCGACCTCGGCTACATAAGGCGGGCGCAAACGCGGCAGCCCGCGCTTGCCCTCAATGCTTTCGATCATGGCGCTTTCTTCGCCACAAATATAAGCCCCAGCCCCGCGTCGCAATTCAAGGATGATTTGTTTATTATGCTCAATCCCCAATTCCCAATCCCCAATCCCGATTTTCACCTTCTCTAATTCTTCTTCCAGCAATGCCCGCACATCTGCATATTCATCGCGCAGATAAAAATAAATGGCTTCGCAGCCTACGATATGGGCGGCAATCAAAGCCCCCTCAAACATGCGGTGTGGGTCGGTTTCGAGGATGACGCGATCTTTAAATGTGCCGGGTTCGCCCTCATCAATATTGACGCACATATTGCGGGGGCCGGGTTGGTTGCCCACAATGCGCCATTTGCGCCCGGCATTAAAACCAGCGCCACCCAAACCACGTAACCCGCCGCCTTCTAAGGCCGATATGACTTGCTCATGGCTGATTTCACCATTGCGCACTTGGCGCAGCAATGCGTAGCCGCCCTCGGCCACATATTGCTCATAGCGAATGGCATTTGGCAATGTCAATTGGTTGTTGGGTTGATTGGATGATTGGATGACTGTCTTAACTGCCTCAACCGTTGCATGTGGCACGGGTGTTTGCCCAACCACAGCCACGGGTGCTGAGTCGCAACGCCCCACACAGGGCACACGCTGAATTCGCACCCCAACATCGTTTTGGGCGAGGGCGCTCAGTTGTTTGACCAACGCCTCGGCTCCAAACATCTCGCAGGTGACCGAATCGCACACCCGCACGGTGAGGGCCGCAGGGGCAGGGTCGCCCTCTTTCACCACATCAAAATGATGATAAAACGTGGCGACTTCATACACCTCTACCGGCGCGAGTTTGAGCAAATCGGCCAACGCCACCAAATGGGCGGCAAATAACGCGCCATAGCCATCTTGCAGCTTGTGCAAATATTCGATCAGCAAATCGCGCCGCAATGGCATGCCGGCAATGGCTGCCCTGACAGCCTCGGTTGCACTTGGCTCAACTGAGCGACCACGAGGTTTAAAGCGAACGTTTTTTTTTGCCATTATTGTCGTACCAACTTGCCAGCCCGAATTTCGGCGCGGCGCTTGGCTACAAATTCTTCAAGAGCCTCTTTCTTCCCTGCGTCCAATACCGGTTGTTGATAATTTGCCAACATTTGTTTCCACACTTTATTTGCACGTTTATAGCTGTCTTCGCTGCCTTCGGCTTCCCACTTCTCATAGTTATCCATATTAAAGACACTATGTTGAAAAAACGCCGTTTCGTAATGCCGGATGGTGTGAGCCGCACCCAAGAAATGACCACCCGGCCCCACTTCTTCAAACGCATCCCAAGCAAAATCTTCATCGCTTAGGCTAACGCCTTTGGCAAAAGTTGCCATCATGCCGCAGGTTTCGAGGTCAAGTACAAATTTTTCATAGCCTGCCATCAAGCCGCCTTCGAGCCAACCGGCTGAATGCAGCACAAAGTTGACCCCGCCTTGCACCGTTGCCATAAAGGTATTGGCGCTTTCGTAACCGGCTTGGGCATCGGGGATGCGGCTGGCGGTAAAGTTACCACCACTGCGATAAGGTAGCTTGTAAGATCGCGCCATTTGTGCGCCGCCATACAAAGCGAGGCTGGCTTCGGGCGTGCCGAAGCAGGGTGCGCCACTGCGCAAGTCAATATTCGACAAAAACGAGCCATAAATACACGGCGTGCCGGGGTTGAGCATTTGGGCATAACAAATGCCGAACAATGCCTCTACATTTTGTTGCGCCAGCGTGGCTGCCATACTCACCGGCGACATGGCCCCCGCGATCAAAAATGGCGTGACCAATACGGCTTGATTCGCCATGGCATACACCTCAAGCGCCCCAAACATACGGTCATCGAACCGCAATGGGCTAGAGGCATTAAGCAGCGACAGCGTAGCGGGTTGCTTGCGAATGGCCTCTGCGCCAAACAAAATCTCACTCATCAACACCGTGTCGCGGGCATTTTCTTTGTGCGTCACGCTGCCCATAAAGGCTTTGTCACTATACAAAATGTGCGCCATTAACATGTCGAGATGTCGCTCTTTTACATCAATATCGTTTGGCTCGACCAATGTGCCGCCGTTATGATGTAAATGCTCGCTCATATAAGTGAGCTTGCTAAAGTTTTGAAAATCTTCAATTGTGCCCTCACGCCGCCCGCGATCCATATCAATGACAAACGGTGGGCCGTAAATGGGCGCAAAAATGGTATGTTTGCCGCCAATCGGCACATTTTTGGCAGGGTTGCGGGCCAATTGGGTGAATGTTGATGGCGCTTTGCGCACAAAGTGCATCAACGTATCCTCGTCCATTTTTACCAATAACCCATCTCGATATGGTTCGACCTTGGCTCCATTTTGGCGAAATGTCTCTGCCGCTGCCGGATAATCGACAATCAATATACCGGTGTCTTTCATCAGCCGCATCGAGGCGGCGTGAATTTTGGCGATGCCATCATCATCCAAAACCCGCATCGGTGTGAGCTTGTTGTCAATTGGGGTAATGCGGTCGGCAAATTTAAAGCCAGAGCCGCGTTGACGGCCTTCGCTGCGTTTGGCCCGTCGTGGGGCCGGTGAGGCGGGTGGGGTGGTTATTGGGTCCATTTAAGCTAATTAAAAATTATAAATATTAGGCATATGCCATTTCACGGTTAGGTAATAAATTGGTTAGGCTCGGTTTGGGTAACGGCTTTTGCTCATCAAAATGGGTTTCAAGCCATAACTGTCCGGCAATCTTTACTTCTGCCAATGCTTCTTCAGCAGTTTCGCCATGCGCTGAGCAATATCGTAAATCTGGGTAATCGGCAATCCAACAATTATCTTTTGCACTAAAAAACAACACAATTGGATAAGTGTTAAGTGTTTGCGTTAAATTATCTTGTTGCATTTTTACTCCTCATCAACCGTCAAATTAAATTGATCGATTGCATCTAATAATTGTTTTACCTGATAATCTTTTGCTTTGCCTTGGCGCGGCTGCAAAATCATTTTGTCCGCGCTTGGGTGTGTCATTACATGATGGTTTCCACTAATTCGGTTTAAATCATATCCCAAATATTCTGCAAGTTGCAATAACTCAGCAAAAGTTAATTCCGAGCCACGTCTCGCCTTTGCCAATAATTTTCGTTTTTGCTCATTACATGTAATAAAAATGATCATGACTCATGACTCGTGACTCATGAGTCTATTTGTGCTTATAAAATGGCGCTGTCGACGGCGCTAAGGGTGTATTGCCCAAAATAAGATCAGCGGCTTTTTCAGCCAACATCATGACCGGCGCATAAATATTGCCATTGGTGACATACGGCATCGATGAGGCATCGACCACACGCAAGCCCGCAACGCCATGCACACGCATTGTGTTGGGGTCAAGCACCGACATGGCATCTGTGCCCATTTTGCAGGTGCAAGATGGGTGCAAAGCGGTTTCGGCATCATGCTTTACCCAGTCCAAAATCTGCTCGTCGGTTTCTACACTGGGGCCGGGCGATGTTTCGCCGCCATTAAACGGCGCAAATGCGGGTTGATTGAGAATTTGACGGGCGCAACGCACTACTTCCACCCATTCACGTCGATCTTGCGCCGTCGATAAATAATTGAAACGCATGGCTGGGTGCACCCCAATATCGGCAGATTTAATTTTGATGCTGCCACGCGCATCTGAATACATTGGCCCAACATGCACCTGATACCCATGCCCACCGCTGGGTGATGTGCCATCGTAGCGAATGGCTAAAGGCAAAAAATGAAACATCGTATTCGGATAAGCCACGTCATCATTACTGCGAATAAACCCGCCCGCCTCAAAATGATTAGACGCGGCTGTGCCTTTGCGAAACAACAACCATTCCAACCCAATTAGCG
>CAZLOF010000056.1:6844-13269 GCA_964560745.1 uncultured Thermoflexus sp. | reverse complement strand
CTTGTTTTTTTCCACAAAGAACACAAAGGTCTCAAAGATTAAGCCAATTTCATAGTTTTTCTTTGTGATCTTTGTCGTGAATTTTTTTGATGTGCGTAAGTCCTAATGTATTATCGTTAGATTATATAAAAGGTGTAACGATGCAATTGACGAGTTTACGTATTCAAGACCCAGCTACAAAAACGTATTTGGGCAGCCCCAGTTTAGTGCGGCTTCAAAATGGTGAATTATTAGCGACCCACGATTATTTTGGCCCGGGTTGCCCACGTAACCATGAAAACGAGGAGCATCTTTCGAGTGTTTATCGCTCATGTGATGATGGACGCACCTGGCAAAACGTGACGCATATTTCTGGGGCGTATTGGAGCACTTTGTTTTTACAAAATGAGGTTGTTTATCTGTTGGGTACATCGCAGCAATATGGTTCGATTGTCATTCGGCGCAGTGATGATGGCGGGAATACGTGGACGCACCCCGCTGATGAGCAACATGGCCTATTGTTTCGTGGTGGCCCATATCGTAACCCGCCCAATTATCATTGCGCTCCCACGCCTGTGGTTATTCACAATGGGCGTATTTACAAAGCCTTTGAAGATTGCTCACCTTTTCAATGGGGAGTGGGGTTTCAAAGTTTGGTGATCTCGGCTGCGCTTGGTGATGATCTTTTGAATGCCACGAATTGGCGCATGAGCCACAAAACCCGATTTGATCGTGGCTGGGTTCCCGACGAATGGGGGCAATTGACCCGCGCAGGGGTGTTAGAGGGCAATGTTGTGATTGCACCATCGGGTGAATTGTGGAATGTGTTGCGGCTTCATTCATCACCCGTGCCAAATAAGGCGATCGTGTTGCGGGTTGAAGATGACGGCCTGACGCAGCGTTTTATACAATGGGTCGAGATGCCGGGTGGTTTTTGCAAATTTACCATTCGCCGCGACCCACATACCCAGCAATATGTCATGCTTGGCAACACTGTGCCCGATTTGCCCGAAGTTAATCAATTTATCAAGGAATATGATCTGTGCCCACGCAACAGGCTGTCGCTTTATGCCTCGGCTGATTTGCTCACATGGCGGCACTGCATGACGTTGCTGGCTGATGACCTTGGTCTCACCGAAGCCGAATCGTTGCGGCGCACGGGCTTTCAATATGCAGACTGGTTTTTTGATGGTGATGATCTATCGGCGTTGGTGCGCACGGCTTATAACGGCGCACCTAACCCGCACGATTCAAACATGATCACCTTTCATAAAATACGCAACTTTAGACAATTAATTTCGGCTTAGTTACGTTTAAACGATTACCGCATATGCTCGAAAAACCTAATCTTTCAGATGAAGAAATGATGGCGTGTTTACAGCGTGATTACGGCTTGCGGGTGGCACATGTGCATTTTTTGCCGCTTGGGGTTGATGTGAATGCGGCGGTTTATCGCCTTGTGATGATCGATGGCGGCGATTATTTTGCAAAATTACGGCGTGGGGCGTTTGATGAGGTGATGCCAACGTTGACCAAATTTTTGGCTGATCAAGGGTTTACGCATATTATTGCACCCATCGCCACCACGCATGGGTTGTTGTGGGCCGAAGTTGGCGTGTTTAAGCTCATTCTTTACCCTTTTGTTGAGGGGCGCAATGCCTATGAGGTCGTATTGTCAGAGCAGCATTGGGCCGATTTTGGCGCAACGCTGAAGCGGCTGCATACGACAATTGTGCCGCCAGCGCTTGCCATGCGCATCCAGCGTGAGACCTATTCACCACAATGGCGTGACATGGTGAAGCATTTTTTGCAGCAAGCCGCCCACGACACATTTGCAGACCCCAGCGCCGCTGCTTTGGCAGTGTTTCTAATCGACAAACGTGATGTGATTTTAGATATGCTGGCACGGGCCGATCAACTTGCGCAGGTGCTGCAAACGCAATCACTGCCATTGGTGCTGTGTCATGCCGATGCTCATGCCGGTAATATTTTAGTTGGCGTGAATGAGGCGTTGTATGTGGTGGATTGGGATGCGCCTATTTTTGCACCTAAAGAACGTGATTTGATGTTTGTGGGCAGTGGGTTGGGGTTTGCTGGACATACGGCGCAACATGAAGAAGCACTGTTTTATGATGGGTATGGGCTGACCGAAATTAATTATGTCGCCTTGGCATATTACCGCTATGAACGCATTATTGAAGACCTTGCGGCATTTTGCCAACAATTATTTTTGAGCGTTGAAGGGGGCGATGATCGGGCGCAGGCACTCCGTTATGTCATGTTTAACTTTTTGCCCAATAGCACGATTGCAATGGCGCGGGTGGCGGACGCAAGGGTTATTCATGAGGGGTTGCGTAGTTTTTTACTCTAAAAATTTACATCATGTATACTCATTTGGCTGCCTAACCCGCCCAAGCTGGCTGTAAAACTGCCTTGGAACGTGCCTAGACTGAATAAAGCCTTATGAAAAAACATCACTATCGGTTTATTTTCGCAACACTTTTAGCCACATCTCCCTATTTCATCATTGCGTCGTCACCGGCCAACGGTGGCATGGCTCAAACCTCATCCACCCATCAAGAAACGACGTGGCATGTCGCCCCGAATGGGGTCGATGTTGCCACCTGTGGGGCGAGCGCGACCCCATGCCGCAGCATTCAACATGCCGCCAATTTAGCCAGCAGTGGTGATACTGTGCTGGTGGCCGAAGGCACATATACCTTTAATGCGGCAGTAGACCCGTGCGGTGTAAATATTGGGGCCAAGGCCGTAGTGTGTGTGGTTGGCAAACAACTCGCCATTAATGGCGGTTATGTTGATGGTGTGTGGGGCAGTGCTGACCCCATTAAACACCCGACAATTTTAGATGGGCAAAACCTACAGCGTGGGGTGATTGTGCGTGGCACGAATAGTATTAATGCCAATACTCATGTGGCGCTACAAGGTGTTACGGTGCAAAATGGCTTGGCGCAAGGGTCGCCGGGTGCAATGGGGGTGCCATCATTGGGCATTGGCGGGGGAGTTTTAGTCGAATCTGCCAGTGTGAATTTGTCGAATGTGATTGTTAAAAATAGCCGCGCCCTTGGCTCGGCTAACCCCGGTGATACGTATGCAGCGGGTGGCGGGGTGGCTGTGTTGACCTCAATTACGGGCACACAATCGGCGTTGACAGGGGTGCGTATTGAGGCTAACGAAGCTCAAGGCGGCCCGGCGGTATCACAAGCGGGGGGGCTGGCGCGGGGTGGCGGCTTGTTTTTGTTTCGCGCCAATACCAATATACTTGGGTTGACCCTAATTGACAATAAAGCGCTAGGAGGAACTGTGACGGGCGTTAGCCCAAACACCGCCGATGCTTTTGGTGGCGGGGCTATGTTTTGGCAAAGTGCCATTCAAGCCGAAGACCTGACTGCTCAGAATAATCAAGCCGTTGGTGGCAGCGCCACCAGTGCCGATGCTGGTGCAGGGTGGGGCGGCGCGTTATTTGTTGATGCGTCTGACCTGACGCTTAATGGCGCAAAAATGACCAGCAACCAAGTGCGAGGGGGTAATGGTGTCAATGGCGGTAGTGCGCATGGCGGGGCAGCCACCTTTGCAAATTCGGCGGTCACTATTGAACGGGCCGAGATTTTGACAAACCTTGCGCAAAGTGGCAATGCCAATAATATCATTAACAAAAGTGGTTCGTCGGGCGGCGGCGGGTTATATGCCACTGCTACGTTTACCAATGCCAAGCGCACGCTTAATATCAACAACAGCATTATTGCTGCCAATGAAGTATTGACTGGAACCGGCAAAACCTTAGGCGGTGGCGGCGGCGGTATTTGGGTGAGCAATGTGGCGACGACCATTAACCACAGCACCATTGCCGACAATAAGCTGAATGTGTTTCAGATGTTTGGCGCGGGGTTGCTGGCTAACTCAGATAGTGGGCTACCGGCGCAAACCCAAGTCGAATTGCGTTATAGCATTGTGGCGGGGCATTCTCTAAGCAATACAAGCAGCGCTGGCATTTATATTATTCCCAATACATTAATGTCGTTGCATCGCAACTTGTTTGCTGGCAATGTTAAAGATGTCGATGGCGGCACACCGACGGTGACGGCCTTGAATATGCTTACGACGACAGCGGGTTTTGTTTCGGCGGGTGCGCCGAACTATAACTATCGCATTACCACCGCATCACCGGCCAAAGACCAAGCCGCCGGTAGCCCGGCCCAAATTGATATTGACAAGGTGGGGCGGGTCAACCCAGATATTGGGGCTTCTGAGGCGGTATTTGCGCCGCCCAGTGGTGGCAATGAGTTAAATGTGCAAATTACCCCAGCCTCAAGCAAGCTATCACTCATGTGGAATGCAATCGAAGGGGCGACAAAATACCATGTGATTATCAATTGCCCCTTTGCGGCTAACCCGCCCGAACAAGGGTTGTGTGGAATGCCGATCAGCACCACCAAAACTAGTTTGGTGCTTACTGGTCTTAGCAATTATGCAATCTACAATCTTGAGGTGCTGGCGCTTAATGATGCCAATCAAGTGCTGAATGCCTCGCCGACCTTGCGTTCTTTCCCGACCGACCTCACCTACTTTTTGCCACTCATTTGGAAATAATTACAAATTACGAATTGGTTGCAAGTAACTTTGCACTTCGTAATTCGTAATTCGTAATTCGTAATTTTTATGCTTCTTATCATCACCCACGAAAATATTGGCGAGCGTATGGCTGGGCCGAGCATACGCAGTTGGGAAATTGCGCAGGCGTTAGGGCGGCAGGGGGCGCAAGTGCGTATTATTTCGCCCTTTGCCAGCCAACGCAGCGCCCCAAATGTTGACATTGTGCAGTTTGATTGGGCACAGCCCGACAGCATTGTGCGCCATATCGACGAGGCTAGCGCGGTGATGGGCATCGGCACGGTGCTGGCGCGGGTGATTGCCTTGCTCGGCAAACCCATTGACAAACCCACCATTGTCGATACCTATTATGTGCCAGAGATCGAGCAGATTTTGCTCAACATCACCACCCACAAACGCGAATTTGACCCGACGCCGATTTTTGTGAATGAGATGAGCACCTATTTGCGCCAAGCCGATTTTTTGCTGGTGGCAACCGAGCATCAATATGATTTTTGGCTGGGCGGGCTGCTTGCGTATGGGCGGCTCAATTCGGCAACGCTCAAGCAGTTCAATGTCGATGGCTTGCTCGGCATGGTTCCGCTCGGCATCTCTGATGATGTGCCTTTGAGCCATGAGCCTTCAGCCATGCGCCATGAGTCGAAAGCCCTCAATCTGCAACCCGCAACGCTTAACTCATTACAGCCTAGCGACAAAATCATTTATTGGGGCGGGGGGATTTGGGATTGGACTGACCCGATGACGCTACTTGATGCCATGCGCATCGTGTGGCAGCAGCGCAGCGATGCCAAATTGGTGTTTGGGGCTTTGCATCATTATGATCAAAATATTGTGCCGCATATGTCGATGGCGGGCAAGCTAATTGCGCAAGTGAAGGCCGAAGATTGGCTGGGCAAGCAAGTGTTTTTTGGCGATTGGCTGCCCTATGACCAGCGTGGCGCATTTTTGATGCGGGCCGATGTTGGGGTGGGGCTGACCTTGCGCACCATCGAAAACCGCTATGCGGTGCGGGCGCGAATTTTAGATTATGTATGGACGGGTTTGCCGTGTGTATTGAGCGCGGGTGATGAATATGCCGAGTGGGCTGCCCAAATTGGGCTGGCAAAATTGGTGCAACCCGGCGATACAAAAGCTTTGGCCGAGGCCATTTTGGCGCAATTAAATGACCCAACCCCACGTGCCGAACGCATTGCCCAATTGCAGCCGGTCATTGCCCCGCGTCGTTGGCAGGCGGTGGTGCAGCCGCTGCTCAATTTTATTCGCGCCCCCCATTTGGCCGCCGATGCCGCCGAGGCGCGTGCCAGTATTGGCGGCTTAGTGTCGTTGCGCAGCGAGATCGACAATTTGCGCCGTGAGCGTGATGATCTCGGCATGAGGGCGTTTGAATGGGAGAGTAATTATCATAAGCTCAACCTTGATTTAAGCACCAAGATGGTGAAAGCGCAAGCTGAATTTGATGGCTTTAAACAGCGCCCGTTTATCAAATTGGGGGATCGGGTGGGGAATGTGGTTTGGGCACTGAGAAATAAGGTTTTGCCAGCAAAATAAAAACACTGGATCTTTTGACTTGCGAGATAAATATCAGAGGCCGAGGCTTATCTTTGTTCATGCATCGTCACGATATAATCAAAAGCACCTTATCATGCCGTCGATTTATATTAATCCCCGCGTGGATTTTGCATTTAAACGACTATTTGGCTCACCTAAGAATGAAGATGTTTTAATCGGTTTTTTAAATGCGATGTTATATGACGGGGCATCGCAGATTCAAACTGTGCAAATTTTGAATCCCTACATGCAGGGTGAAACCATTACTG
>CAZLOF010000056.1:0-6834 GCA_964560745.1 uncultured Thermoflexus sp. | reverse complement strand
AAATGTACCTGGTGCACATCTCACTATTGAAACCATTACTGACAAGGAAACCTATGTAGACGTACGAGCCATGTTAAATGATGGACGCGAAGTATTGGTTGAGATGCAAATGTTAAATGTAGGCGGTTTTGCACAACGGGTGTTATACAATGCGGCAAAAGCCTATGGTAGTCAATTAAGTCGTCGCGGAGATTATTTGGGTATTCATGCCGTGATTGGGTTAACAATTACGAATTTTAAGTTGTTTAACGATGAAGCTCAATGGCACACGCATTTTATATTGCGCGAAATAACTAGCGGTATGAATTACCCGGGCGATAATAATATAGAGTTAGTATTTGTCGAATTGCCAAAATTTGATATAAAACACGCAAATTTGGCGCGAAAAGAGGATCAGTGGACATTGTTTTTAAAGGAGGGCGAAATGTTAGACGAAACAACCCAAGACTTTTTGATGAGTGATCCTGTCATCAAACGCGCATTTGAGAATTTGGAGCGAGCGCAATTAAACGGCGCTGAACGTTATGAGCTAGAAGCGCGTGAAATTTGGCTGCACGATCGAATTACCGAAAAAATATATGATCGCAAAATGGGTCGCGCGGAAGGCCGCGTTGAAGGTCGTGCGGAGGGCCGTGCTGAAGGCCGCGCGGAAGCATTGTTACAAATGACGTTGATGCAATTGAACTATAAGTTCGGATCACTATCGAACGCTTTAGAAGATCGTGTCAAAATGTTAAACGTAACGCAACTTGAACAATTGGTTAAAGAGTTGCTTAAGTTTACGACTGTTGCCGATCTTCAGTTGTGGCTCGATGCCTTAAATAACCAATCTGAGACAATAAAATAGTTTGACCTTGACGAACCTCCCTATCGGCGGTCTGTGCCGCATCATTGTTCCTATCTTTAACGCATTAGAAGATGTCGTTGAGTGTGTCGAAAGCCTGTGTGCCCACACGCCACCCGAAGCACAAATTTTGCTGATCGACGATGCCAGCACTGACCCAGCCGTGCAACCGACGCTTGAGGCGTTGGCGGCGAAGCATGGCTTGCGCTATGTGCGTAAGCCGGTGAATACCGGTTTTGTTGGCTCGTGCAATCTTGGCTTTGAATTGGCAAAACCGCACGACGTGGTGATTGTCAATAGCGATGTCATTGTGCCAGCCGATTGGTTGCCGCGATTGCAAGCCGCCGCCTATCATCGCAGCAATATCGCCACCGCTACGCCATTTACCAATCACGGCTCAATCGTCTCGTTGCCGCATATCGACCGGCCCAGCCACAATTTACCCTTGGGCATGAGCTTGGCTGAGGTCGATGACCGCGTGCGGCGACATTCGCTGCGGCTTTACCCGATCATTCCAACGGCGATTGGGCATCTCACTTATATTAAACGCAGCGCCATCGACACCGTCGTGGTGGGGTTTGATGAGGCTTTTGCGCCGGGTTATGGCGAAGAAGTTGATTTTTCGCAGCGCACGACGATGGCGGGCTTTTGCCATGTGATTGCCGATGACTTATTTGTATATCACAAAGGTTCAAAATCATTTGGTGGGCCAAGCGCACCTCAAAAAGAACAACGTCGCCGCGAGATTCAAGAGGCGCATGAGCGCCTCATTAACCAGCGCCACCCGTGGTATGAGGCCGCGCGTGGGCTAAATGCCAGCGAGATCAGCAGCAAGTTTCCGGCCTCGCCTTTTGCCCGTGCTGCCGAGCGTGCCCGCGCATCGTTGTTGGGCTACGATATTGCAATTGATGCCACATGTGTCAGCCAATATACGACCGGCACTCAAGTTGTGACGCTCGAACTCATTAACGCGCTCATCGATTGCCTTGCGGTGAATCAGCAGGCAAACGCACCGGTTATTGCCAAACTGAGCATTATTGTGGCCGATGGCCCCATGCCCGACATATTAAAAACCATTGCGGCGCGGGCGGGCGACGTGGCGACGGTGGTGCGTATTCACGATTTGCGACAGCGTTTTAAAGACGATAATGCGCCGCGTTTCGACCTCATTCATCGCCCATTTCAGCTTACCAGTTCGCGTGATTTGCTCTTTTTGCTGACGGCGGCGCGGCGCTTTATCGTGTCGCAGCTCGATTGTATTGCCTATGCTAACCCCAGCTATGCGCTCAATGCCGAGTCGTGGCTGGCGTATCGCCAATTGACCGAGCGCGTGTTTGCCATGGCCGATGGCATTAGCTATATTAGCGCCGATGCCCAACACGATGCCAAGCATCGCGGTTTGTTGATGCCACCCGAGCGCGAATGTATAGCCTATGTTGGGGTCGATCATCAATTGCATCGACCCGAAATCGGGGCCGAAGCCGGCACCATGACCGAGATGGCAACATTACTCGGCAAAATTGGCGCTGCCCCATTTATCTTGGTGCTTGGTACCAACTTTCGCCACAAAAACCGTGTGTATGCCATTCGCATGTTACAGGCGCTTATAGCACAACATGCTTGGTCGGGCAATGTGGTGTTTGCGGGGCCAAATGTTACCGCTGGCGGCTCGGTGCAAGAAGAAGCCGAGGCTGTAACCAGCGATTTTGCCCAACGGGTGATTTATTTAGGTGCCATTGATGAGGCACAAAAAAATTGGCTGATGCAAAAATCGGCGTTGGTGTTATATCCCTCCAATTACGAGGGTTTTGGCATGGTTCCATTCGAGGCTGCCCAAGTTGGCGTGCCATGTTTGGCCTTGCGCAATACGTCGGTAGCCGAAGTGTTGGGGGATAGGGTGCGTTATCTTGAAAGCAACGACCCCCAAGCTGGCGTTGAACTGGTGTGGCAAATGTTGACTGAGCCTGATGCGGCAGCGGCCCAAGTTACAGCAATTAACGCCCGTGCAGCACGGTTTAATTGGCGCACGGTGGCGCAAGATACGTTGGCGTTTTATGATCGGGTGTTGCGTTTGCCGGCGCGGCGGGCTGAGTTGCATTCGTCACGTGGCGGGGTTTCATCGGCTGAATTGGCCGGTGACGAGACCGCCGTGTCAGTTGCCGCCAATGGTTGGCTGCAACGTGGCATCAAGGCCGTGACCACGTTGCGGCGTGAGGGGCGGGCTGGGTTGCGGCGTGAAATTGATCAATATTTGCGCTGGAAACGCGGCCAGTTTTAACGCCAAATGAAAGGTGAAGGATGGAATGTTCACATCTATTGCACCATCATCGATAATTATGGCGATGTTGGGGTGTGCTGGCGCTTGGCGCGGCAATTGGCGCATGAATATGCTTGCGCAGTAACACTGTGGATAGACGATTGGTCCGCCGCCCGCCAACTGATCGCCCAATTACCCATCGCGCCAGCCAAAACGGTGGTGATGGGCGTGACGATTGATGCATGGGCGCATGTAACTGCATACGCAGATTGTATCGGCGATGTGTTAATTGAGGGTTTTGCTTGCACGTTGTCAGCCCCCACGTTGGCGCAATTGGCGGCGCGGCCTCATAAGCCAATTTGGTTTAATCTCGATTATTTTAGCGCCGAGGCGTGGGTTCCGTCATTTCATGCCCAATCGGGCTATGATGCAGCGGTGGCGACGCGACGTTGGTTCTTTTTCCCGGGGGTACATGAACACAGCGGCGGCATTTTGCGCGAGGCGGGTTTGTTGGCGCAGCGCGATCAATGGTTGGCGCAGTCGCCTGCGATTACGGCGGCATTTTTGGCGCAATGGGGGTTGGACTTACCTCAAACAGGATTAACAGTGTTGTGTTTTGCCTATCAACACGCCCCTTATGTTGAATGGCTCGACGCGCTGACCGATGTTGCCCATTCACCCCAGTCGCTAACTTTGTGGCTATGTGGGCACTATAGCCAAGTGGCATTTACGCTGGTCGATAAACAGGCTCACCCCAAGGTTGCTTTTTGCTCGCTGCCCTTTGTGTCGCAGGCCGATTTTGACCGCTTGCTGTGGTGCGCCGATGTGTTGTGGGTGCGTGGCGAGGATTCATTGGCGCGGGCCTTGTGGTCGGGTAAGCCGTTTATTTGGCACATTTATGCGCAGGCCGATGCCGCGCACCACGCCAAATTATTGGCGTGGTTGGCGCATTACACACAGCCCTTTCCAAAAAGCTTGCAGGCGGCTTATATTGATGTGCATTTGGCATGGAACGGTTTGCCCAATGCGCCAGCTTTTGGCATGGCATGGCGCTGTTTGATGCAACAATGGCAAGCGTGGCGAGTGCATAGCCATAGACGCAGCAATGAATATGCAGAAATGTCGGATTTAGCCCAACGGCTGATGGAATTCATGCGATTTAGGGAAATAAGTCAAAATAATTGACAAGACTCAAACGTATAATGGCGGTATATGAAAACTGCACAAGAACTTCGTGGCGGCAACGTATTTAGGGATGCCGATGGACAATTGATGGTAGTGATTAAGGGCGAATTCAGCAAGTCTGGTCGCAACTCATCAGTTGTTAAGTTGAAATATAAGACGCTGACAACAAATCGCGTCAAAGAAGAAGTCTTTAAAGCCGATGTTAAGTTTGACGATGTCGAGCTTGATTATCGTGAATGCACATACAGCTATAAATCGAACGATATGTATGTGTTTATGGACGAAGAATATAACCAACACGAAATTAGCGCCGATATGATGGGCGATGCATTAAATTATTTGGCCGAAGAAATGCCCTGCCAATTGGTGCTTTATGAGGGAATGGCGCTTTCCGTTGAATTGCCCAAGACTGTTGTTTGTGAAATTGAATACACCGAACCTTCGGTTCGTGGAGATACGGTGGGCAAAATTACCAAATTGGCAAGGCTGAAGGGCACTGGCTATGAAATGCAAGTTTCGTCTATCTGCGAAACCGGTGACAAGATCGAAATTGACACCCGCACCAACGAATTTAAGAAGCGTTTGTAATCTGATATGTATACACATATGTAAGCATACAGGCTTGTATAGATATATACCTAAAAATAATGAGAAAACCGATTTCGCTAGAAATCGGTTTTTTTATTTTAACCTTGAGTTAAGATGAAATCGGCAAAACCTTTTATCAACTTGGAATCTGCGCTATAAGGCCTATACTATACTGAAATTATGCCAATTATTACCGCTGAAAATCTAAAATATCGCACCCAACGCATCCTTGAAGGGGTTGGGACACCCGCCGAGTTAGCTGCCATCGTGAGCAATGGCTTGGTCGAGGCCAACCTCACTGGGCATGATTCACATGGGGTGATTCGATTATCGCAATATGTCAATATGGTGGGGCAGGGGCGGGTTCAGCCTGCCGCCCGCGCCATTGTTAAGCAAACATGGCAGGCTACGGCTGTCATTGATGGCATTTATGGCTGGGGGCAGCCTGCTGCTCATTTAGCAGCGCAGACCGCCATCGACCTCGCCCGCACATTTGGCATGGGGGCTGTTACCATTCAGCGTTGTAACCATATTGGGCGTTTGGGCGAATACGCCGATCTAATTGCACAGGCAGGTTTGATTGGCACGGTGTTGTGCAATTCATCGCCACTGGTTGCGCCGCATGGGGGCCGCACCCGTTTGCTCGGCACCAATCCCGTCGCTTACGGCATCCCGCGTGGGGCAGATCAAGCGCCTGTGTTGATCGATTTTGCCACATCGGGCGTGGCCGAGGGCAAGCTAAAAGTAGCACGAGCCAAGAAAAAAAAGTTGGCGGCAGGGTTGATTGTCGATGCGACTGGCGCATCGAGCCTTGAACCGGATGATTTTTATGCCGGTGGCGCATTATTGCCGATGGGTGCGCCATTGAGCGGGCATAAAGGCTATTGCCTTAGCGTAATGTGTGAATTGATGGGCGGCGCATTGTCGGGTAATGGGCCAGCCGCTTCGCCCACGTATCGTTGGGGCAATGGGGTGACGGTAATGGCGATGCAAATTTCGCCATTCATGCCGCTTGAGTCATTTTTAAATATGACCGACGCCTATTGCCAGCAATTGCAGGCCGCGCCACCCGCCAGTGGTTACGATGCGGTGCTGTTGCCGGGCGACCCTGAGCGCCGTGCTCGCCAAGAGCGTCTTGCGCATGGGATCGAACTGCCGCAAGCAACGTGGGATGACATTGATGCAACGGCTAAGAACTTGGGCGTTGAATAGAGTGGTCATACCGGTATGACCAGTTCATGCTATCATTTATGATTGTAGATAGATTTGTATCTTCTTGTTAAAGTGTGGCGAGAGCGGGTCGGCGAAACCTTGTTCTTAGCACTTTGTTTTGGGAAGATACAAGCATAATTAAATGGAACAATTCCGTTATACGGAATGGCTAATAAACAGACGAAAATAAACTTTTGTCAAATTTGTCTTAAGAAAAACCTCCGTTAAGAGTAAAAACATGAAACTGGCTGACCGAATTCAACATCTTGGCACCGAAACCGTTTTTGCGGTGTCGGCTGCTGCAACCGCACGTGCCCAACAGGGTTACAAAGTTTATCCTTTTCACATTGGCGATATCGATTTACCCACCCCGCCGACGATTGTGGCGGCACAAGCTAAAGCTATTGCTGAAGGCAAAAAGGGTTATTGCCCGCCCGAAGGTATTCGCCCATTGCGCGAAGCATTGGCCGATGACGTGGGTAAGGAACGTAATTTGCAATATCGTGCCGAAAATGTCGCTATTCAACCGGGTGGTAAGCCCGTGATTGGCAAATTTTTGCAAACGCTCATGAACCCCGGTGATGAGGTGCTATGCCCTAGCCCGGGTTTTCCGATTTATGAATCGCAAATTGAATATTTTGGTGGGGTATGCAAACATTATCGTTTTGTGCCAACGGGCAGTGGCTTTGCGGTTGATTTTGATTATTTGAAATCGCTGATTACCCCCAAGACCCGTTTCCTTATTTTT
>CAZLOF010000055.1:0-13301 GCA_964560745.1 uncultured Thermoflexus sp. | reverse complement strand
AACCATTTGCTATCTTCTTCTCACGCTCTTTACCTTATGGCTTGCCGCTCGACGTGTCTCACAGGCCGATAAATCTTAGTAAAAACTGTCGTCGAACTCACGATATGAGCGTTGGTAGTGTGGGTGTGTCCACGCTACCAACGCTCACATAGTGAGTTCGGCGTTATGTCTTTTGGGGATGCCCCCAATTATTGAGAAGATACCTCATCATAAAAAAGATTGCATTGCAAACATAAATTGTCAAGTTTTTTTATACTTATTTTCATTTCTTCAGGCTAAAATTACCTATCATGTTTAATCAACGGTTACTGGTACGGCTCATGTTCATCTTCATTTTATGGATTTCTTTAATTACGCCACATGAGTCATCATTTGCAAACATCGCCCCAAACCAAATTGCCACCCCTTTGCCACCAGAGTTAAAGCAATTAACGCAAGGCCCGGTTGTTGCACAACTGCTTTTGCAGGAAACAGTAGGCATTGAACCCACATGTGCCATTAGCAACCAAGTGAGTGTGTTAGCAGGTAGTAATATTACATTTTGCTACCGTATTACGAACACCGGAACCACGACTTTTTCAACCCATTCACTTACCGATAATGTATTGGGGGTTATTCACACCGGTATGACGCTCACGCTGCCGCCCAACCAAACGCATATAGTCACCCGCACCATTGTCGCCACACAATCATTAAATACCAGTGCGTTATGGGAAGCCAATGGTGCGGGTGGCAACGCAACAGCTCAGAGTGGGAATGTAATTGTATCTGTTCAGTCTCCACAAATTACCTTTGCACATACGGTAGGCTTACCAGACGATGGGGCGTGCCCATCACAATCAAGCATCACAGTAACACTCGAAACAACAATTGTGCATTGTTTTAAAGTAACAAATACAGGACCAATCACCCTTACAAATCATCAAATTACCGATACGATCCTCGGCACATTAGAAAGCAATCTACAAATTTCGTTATCGCCTGGCCAAAGTACCTTTGTAACACGAAACGAAACACCAACCACCAGCAAGGTATATAACAGTCGTTGGTCGGCTGGCAATAATATTGTGACAACCACTGCAACCAGTTCGTTAGCCGTCAATATCATTCAAGCCGATATTACACTTGAGCAAACAGTGGGGGTCGATACAGGACGGTGCGCCATTCGTAATACGATTGATGTTGGGCAAAATACAGCCGTTACTTTTTGTTACGTGGTCCGTAATGTTGGTTCTGTCCCTTTAACCATACACGAATTATCGGACACCGAAAGTGGCCCCATTTTAACGGGGTTATCGTATGTGCTTAACCCCAGTTCGAGCGGGTTCATTACCCGCACAACGACTTTGACCCAAAGCACAGTCAATCGCGCAACTTGGATAGCCTCAAATGGCACGATTAGTGTGCAAGCCCGTAGCACCGCCACTGTGACAGTACAGCCAGCAGCCGTCATCATGTCTATGGGGGTGGGCTACAACCAATTTGACTGTCTTAACAGCAACTCAATTACAGTGCAGCCTTATACAGATCTGGTTTTCTGCTATGGCATCCGCAATTCGGGTTCAATCCCGCTCTCTATTCATACCGTCACTGATGATCGTTTAGGGGTTGTAAAACAGGGTTTTAATCAAACCGTTGCACCGGGTGCAACATTGGTCGTTACTAAATCCGCCACAGTTGTCCAAACACACAAACATATGGGCAGTTGGTACGCTAGCAATGGCGTATTAACCACGACATCCAATGCGTTTGCCAATGTCGAGGTTACACCAATTTCATTAGCCCTATTTGTAACTGTTGGGTCAGATGGCACAGAAACCTGCGCCCCAACCAGTAGCCTTACGGTTCCCTATAACGCCAAAGTGACTTATTGCTATACCATCCGCAACATTTCTGGTATCACTTTAACCCAACATAATCTTGTCGATACGCGCTTTGGTCAAATATTAACCGATTTACCCTACTCATTAGCTCCCGGCACCAGTGCTTTTATTACAACAACTGTTCCTGCAACTAGAACAATGGTAAACACTGCCACTTGGACAGCCACCGATGGACGGGCCATCGCTATTGCAGAAGGATCAGCCAGCGTTAAAGTTTTTGAACAAGCCATTTTCATCCCTGAAATTTTCAATCAACATACACTCCCCTAATTAGCGCAAAATCTTTCATCAACTCAGAATCATCTCGAAAAAAGTGTCTGCTAAAAACACAGTGCCTCGATGCTTTATAAAGCATCGAGGCACTGTGTTTTTAGCAGACCCATAACACCAATTCCCCAACGATTAATTGCAAAAATTATATTTTTATGCCTATTATCGATAAACAAATCAAGACCATACATATAATGAAGATTATTAATACAACATTTACAATTATTCGGTAAAATCAGCAACCATATAAAATCTGCATCAAAAAAATTAGGTTAAATCTAAGAGCCGTTTTCATTAGCATCCATAAGCCTAATGCCCTTTTAAGACAAGTTCAATATGCCTTAGACAAATACATACCTTAAATTATTTTGAAATGCGCCTATTAAAACGATTAAAACAAAATAAATTTCAAAATACAATCGATACATTCGAATATGTTGTGATATTATACTAATTCGCAACAAAACGATTGACAATGGAGTGAAAAAATGATAAAGTCTTCGAGAATAAGCACTTTGGACGATACCGATAAAACCATTCTACAAATATTACAACGTGAGGGCCGCTTGAGCAATGTTGAGCTAGCCGCACGAATTAGCTTATCTGCACCTGCAACCCATACCCGCGTACGCCGCCTTGAACAAGATGGTTATATTGCAAAATATGTTGCAATATTAGACCCTGAAAAGGTAGGGTGTGATTTGCTTTGTTTTATTCAGGTTAGCTTACAGCTTCATTCCCCTGAGCAATTAGGGGCTTTTTTGAACACTGTCAAAGAAATGCCCGAAGTGCTTGAGTGCTACACTGTCACTGGTGAATACGATTGTATGATGAAAGTGCTCGTGCAAAATCATCGTGAGCTAGAGCAATTCTGGTCACAAAAACTGATGGGCGTGCCCGGCGTAGCCCGCACTCACACTTTTATCGTACTCAACGAAGTCAAACAGGAGACGGCGATAGCGTTGGACTAATTTGAACCAAATCGCAACTCAATACGAAAGCACAATCGGACGTATCACTAATGGATATGCCCACAAACCCGAAGCCAATGCACCAACCAAACCGCTGGTGCATTGGCATTCTGTGGCCGGACTCATGTTGCGGTCACGATTTTTAGACGAGTTAGAAGAGCGCGAGCTAACCCCACAAGGAAAAGTCAAGTATCAATTTTCGGCACGCGGTCACGAGCTAGGCCAAGTGATTCTCAGCCAATGGCTTAACCACCCTCACGATGCCGCATTTGTTTATTACCGCAACCGCCCCCTCGTATTAGGGCTTGGCATGACGCTGACCGAAGCGTTGATGGGGGGCATGGTGCGGACGGGTGGCCCCAGTGGCGGGCGCGATGTGGGCGTGGTAATGTATATGCCCGCTCGCCAAAAAGCCAGCGTCATCCCCATTTCAGCCGATATTGGCTCACAATATAGCCCAGCCGCGGGTTGGGCCGAGGCCATTCAATACCGCGCCAATACGTTAAAGCACCCTGCGGCTCAGGGTGCAGTTACTGTCGTATTTGGCGGCGATGGCTCTGTCGCTAGTAATGGCTTTTGGTCTGGGCTAAACATCGCCACCACCCTGCGCTTGCCCATATTGTTTGTCATCGAAGACAACGGCTACGCCATCTCGGTCAAATCGCACACCCAAACCCCGGGCGGCAATATTGCCCAAAACCTCGCCGGCTTTGCCAATTTAACTATTTGGGATGGCGATGGCACTGACCCAGCCAACACGCCCCATTTAATACACAAAGCCTTAACGCAGGTGCGGCAAGGCAATGGCCCAGCCTTATTGCGGCTAACCATGCCAAGGCTTTCGGGGCATAGCAGTGTAGATAACCAATCTTATAAGAGTAAAAATGAGCTTGAAGCCGAATGGCAACGTGACCCTATCGCCCGACTGCACCAATTTTTAGTGCCAGCACTTTGGCGCGAAGATGAGTGGCAAGCGCTCGAAGCCGAAGCCAAACACGATCTCGCCGTCGCGCACGCCGCTGCCGAAGCCGAGCCATTGCCCGGCAAACACACAGTCACACGTCATGTGTTCGCCGAACCCAATTCGCCACCCCAAATGGGTGGGCTGGCTGCCGAACATATTTCGTTGCCCAGTGGGAATAACACACCGAAAATCAACGACCCACGCCGCCTTAATTTGATCGACGCCATTCGCCGCACACTTGATGTTGAAATGGCGGTTAATGAGCGTTTGCTAATTTTTGGCGAAGATGTTGGCTATAAAGGCGGGGTTCATGCGGCCACTGTTGGCTTGCAACAAAAATATGGTATCGAGCGCGTATTTGACACCGCGCTTAATGAAGAAGGCATTATCGGGCGTGCCGTCGGTATGGCCTTGCATGGGTTAATGCCTGTCCCAGAGATTCAATTCCGCAAATATGCCGATGCCTGCCACGAGCACATTATGAATTTAGGCTCGATGCGTTGGCGTAGCGATGGCAAATTTGGCGTGCCAATGGTCATTCGCATGCCGGGCGGGTTTCGCAAAATTGGCGACCCTTGGCATAGTGTCAATAATGAAGTGGCCTATGCCCATGCCATTGGGCTAAAAGTCGCTTTTCCATCGAATGCCGAAGATGCAGTAGGGTTATTGCGCACGGCCTTGCGTGGTAACGACCCAGTTATTTTTTTTGAGCATCGTTATTGCTATGATGCTGCTTGGGCACGCCGCCCCTATCCGGGCGATGAATTTATGCTGCCCTTTGGGGTAGGTAAAAAACTCGCCACAGGCGACCGCATAACAGTGGTGACATGGGGAGCCATGACCGAGTTTTGCGAAAATGGCTTGAAAGAGGTCGATCCTTCTGGCAACGCCATTGATCTGATAGACCTACGTACGATTGTGCCTTGGGATAAAGAAATGGTGTTGGAATCGGTGCGCAAAACCGGAAAATGCTTGATTGTGCATGAAGACAGTGAATTTTGTGGGTTTGGGGCCGAAATTTCGGCCACCTTGGCGCATGAAGCCTTCTTCGATTTGGATGCACCCATTGAACGCGTGGCTTCGCCATCGACCTTAGTGCCCTTTAGCCAAGAATTAATGAGCGCAGTTGTGCCGACCCCAGAACGGATTGTGGCTGCCATGCGCCGCTTGCTTCACGCCTAAACCCATGTCAAATTTTACCCTTCCCCCACTCGGCGATGGTATTAACGAAGTGACGATCACCCGTTGGATCAAAAAAACAGGCGACACCGTTGCAATAAACGAAGCCATTGCCGAGGTTGAAACCGACAAAATTACGCTTGAAATTGCGGCTGACCGTGCTGGCAAATTGGGCAAAATTGTGGCCGAGATTGGGGCCAAAGTGCGCGTGGGCGATGTGCTGGCTCAAGTTGATGCATCATCTGCCGACCAAAAACCTTCGGCAACAGAGATTCATTTGCCCACAGCAATTGCCATTCACCCTACCCCATCGGCCTACACGGGGCGGCTCAGCCCTGTCGTTAGCCGCATGGTCGCCGAGCATCATCTCGACCCCAACCTCATCAGCGGCACCGGCGAAAATGGGCGCATTACCAAACACGATGTGCTGGCCTATTTAGAGAAACAAGAGCCAAGAGCCAAAAAACAAGACGAAAGATTAGAGAATATAGAATTGAGGTTACAGAATCCAGAAACGTTACCTATTAACCCTCAAACGATCATCAATTCTCAATCCCCAATACCTAACCCCCAATCCTTAATCTCTCATAGCCCCATGCGACGGCGCATTGCCGAGCATATGATGCACAGCTTAAGCCAAAGTGCGCAAGTGACAACCGTATTTGAAGTCGATTTATCGGCGGTGGCAAAACACCGCGAGGCCAATAAGACAAGTTATGCCAAAGATGGTGTCAATTTGACATGGCTGGCGTATATTGCCAATGCTGCAACCCAAGCGTTGCGCCAGCATCGTATGGTGAATAGCGAATGGCGCGACGAGGGGATTTTGCTCAAGTCTGATATTAACCTCGGCATCGCAGTCGCGCTGCCAGATGGTCTCATGGTTCCGGTCATTCCACATGCCGACGAGCTTAATTTAAAAGGGCTGGCACGTCAAATTCAACATATGGCTGAACGCGCCCGAAATAAACAAACGCAACCAAATGAATTGCAAAATGGCACATTTAGCATCAGCAATCACGGTGCTTCGGGCAGTTTGTTTGGCACACCGGTGCTCAATCAAGGCCAATGCGGTATTTTAGGGGTTGGCATGGTCGAAAAGCGCGTCAAAGTAATTGCCAGCCCACATGGCGACATGATGGCTATTCGCCCATGCGCCTACCTCAGTTTTACATTCGACCATCGCATTTTAGATGGCGCAAATGCCGATGCGTTTATGGCAACTATCAAAAAACGGCTTGAAAATTGGGCTGAGGACTAAGACCTCATCCCAAACGCCGACGCGCCCACAAAATAGGGCCGCTGCAAATATAGGCAATAGCAATTGCCCAAAACAGCCACGCCAAGTTAATAAAACCCAGCAACGCAACCAGCAACCAACACCATTTGGGGGCCAAACGTAACTGGGTCAATTTGACATATGGAAACACACTTACCATAAGTATGGCTAAGATTGCAAATAACGAAACACCTAAAGCCCAATGCAGATGCGGCAAAGTAAGATAAGCAATCGCCAAAACCCCCGACACCGCCGTCGTCGGCATGCCTTGAAAATAATGACCGTTATAGGGTGTAACATTAAACCGCGCCAAACGAGTCGCACCCGCCACCACCCACAATGCACTCGCCCCCAGCAAAATCGGTTGCGGGGCGTTTGCTTGTAACCAATAGTAACCCAAGGCCGCACTCGCAATCGTAAATGAGGTCATATCGGCCAATGAATCGAACTGCGCCCCAAATTCACTATTGGCATTGAGCTTGCGTGCCAATAACCCATCGAGCGAATCACAAACGACGCACCCAAGCAAACAACTCGCGGCCAAGGTCATTAAACCGGCAGCAGCAGAAAACATGGCCATCAACCCCAAAACCATATTCAAGGCTGTAAAACTACAAACAAACCAAGTGCGGGTTTTCTGGGTTTGTAAATTGTTCATCATTGTGAAACATTATATCAATAATTTCACATTATGGAACAATTGTAATAGCGCTTAGTGCACATCCCCAGACCCGCATTTTTGCTTACACTTAGAGCAGAGTCCAAGTTGATAAAAGGTTTTGCCAATTTCACGATCTATCTCTCACGCATAGCTGTGGGAGATAGATCGTGAAATTGGCGAAGTATTATTAACCCTTATCATTATTCGTAAAAATAACGAACAAGTCGCGGTAAAATAGCGCTATTCAAGTTTAGCCCCTGTAGTTCAAATGGATAGAACACCGCCGTCCTAAGGCGGGTGTTGTGGGTTCAATTCCTGCCGGGGGCACTTTTTATAACAAAAGACGGTAAATATGATGCTTTACTCCTCGCATATCCATATTGCCGAAAAAACACAGTCAAAATGCATCTTGTCCATGCCTAATCAACACTTTGCGTCGGTAAGATTTGAAAAAATCAGCTGCGTTTTAACCCCAAAATATAATTTTTATCATGTCAAAATCCATCCAAATTAAAACCGAACTGCCCGGCCCCAAGAGCCGCGAATTAGTCGCCCGCCGCGAAGCGAGTATGCCTGCCGGTTATGCCAAATCAACCCCACTAGCAGTGAAACGTGCGCGTGGCGCAATGGTCGAAGATATGGATGGCAATGTGCTGATGGACTTTACCGGCGGGATTGGGGTGCTAAATGTTGGGCACAACGCCCAAGCCGTCGTCGATGCCATCAAAGCCCAAGCCGATGACTTGATTCACGCCTGCGGGTTGGTGGCAACCACCGAGCCACATGTGACCTTGGCCGAAAAACTGTGCGCCATCACGCCGATTAGCGGACACAAAAAGGCCATGATTCAAAACACTGGGGCCGAAGCCGTCGAAACTGCCATTCTTACGGCACGGGCCGCTACTGGGCGGCAAGCCATCATCACCTTCGAGGGCGGGTATCACGGGCGCACCTTGCTAACCCAATCACTCACCAGCAAATATGCGCTATTTAAAAAAGGCTTTGGCCCATTTGCACCCGAAATTTACCGTGTGCCGTTTCCATATGTTTATCGCTCGGGCGCTGTCATCGACCCCAAAGGCTTTATCAATTCGGCCAGTCTTAAACTAAGTGACGAGCAAAAGATGGAGCTGACATGGGAGTCATTCGAGCGAGCGCTCATTGCGCAAGTGATGCCCGAGGCGGTTGCAGCCGTCATCGTCGAGCCAATTCAAGGCGAAGGCGGGTTCATCCCCATGCCACGTGAATTTATGCGCCGCCTACGCGAAACCTGCACCCGCTATGGCATTGTCATGATTGTAGATGAGGTGCAATGTGGCATGGCCCGCACCGGCAAGCTGTTTGCCATGCAGCACTACGGCATTGAACCAGATATTATGGTAATGGCAAAAAGCATGGGTGGCGGTATGCCGATTTCGGCAGCCGTTGGACGAGCCGAATTGATGGACAAAATTCATCTTGGCGGTATTGGTGGAACCTATAGTGGCAACCCAATTGCTTGTGCTTCGGCATTAGCCGCCATCGACACCATCGAAAAAGAAAATTTGTGCGAGCGCGCCCAATATATCGGCGGCGTTGCCTGCGATCGTATGCGCCAAATGCAAGAGCGTTTCGATATTGTGGGCGATGTGCGCGGTATGGGTGCAATGCTGGCGATGGAATTTGTGGCAAATCGCGACACCAAACAGCCGCTCGACCCCGCCAAAACCGTCGCCATTGTGCAACATGCCGCGGCCAATGGGGTACTCATGATCCGTTGTGGCCTCTATTCCAACGGCATCCGCTTCTTATTCCCACTCGTCATCACCGAAGATCAACTGCATGAAGGCATGGATGTGGTTGAAGCGGCAATTGCGTCAGTCGTCTAATTAAGGATGAAGGATTAGGGATTAGGGATTATTATGCTTGCATCCTTAATCCTTCATCCCTAATCCTCCCCTTATCGATATGAACACAACCGATATCGCCAAAGTTTCAAGTTGGATCGAGGCCCATCAAGACGAAATTGTGCAAACGCTAGCGGCATTGGTGCAAATTCCGAGTGTCATTGGCAACGAAGCACCAGCTCAGTCCTTTATGCGCCAGCACTATGCGCAAGCCAAGCTCGAAATTGACGAATTTGAACCCGATTACGCCACGCTTCGCCAACACCCGGCCTTTGTCGATTCAGAAATCGCTTTTGCTGGTCGGCGCAATGTCATTGGCACGTGGCGGGCCAACGCAACAGGCCGCAGCATCGTTTTAAATGGGCATACCGATGTGGTTTCAGCCGAGCCGCTGAGTGCATGGCAACACGACCCATTCGCTGCTACCATCATCCCATCAAACACCTCTAAACTTGGGCGCATGATCGGGCGCGGTGCTCAAGATATGAAAAGCGGCTTAATCGCCAATTTATTTGCGGTCAAGGCATTGCAAGCCTGTGGCATTGAATTAAACGGCGATGTTATTTTGCAAAGCGTGATCGAAGAGGAAAGCGGCGGTGGCGGTGGCACCTTGGCCTGTTTTGAACGCGCCAAGCAACAAGGCAAATTGCCCGACGGCATGATCGCCACCGAGCCACATTGGCTCGATGTGTGTATCGCTCACCCCGGTATTTTGTATTTTCGCGTGGTGGTCGAAGGCAAAAGCGCCCATGCCGGACGCGCCCACGATGGCGTAAACGCCGCCGTGGAAGCCGCACCCATCATCAGCATGTTGGGCGCATGGGACAAAGAACGCGCTGAAAGCAAACATTATGAGCCATTCGAGCGCAGCAACCCAGCCGCCCGCCGCTCATGCCATTTAAATGTCGGCATGGTGAAATCGGGCGATTGGCCCAGCACAGTGCCGGGCCGTTGCGAAATTGCGGTGCGCATGTCGTTCATTCCCGGCGAAAGCGAGCAGGGCATTAAAGATGAAATTGCCGCCCGTGTATATGCCATCAGCCAAAACAGCCCTTGGCTACGCAATCATCCCCCAAAAATCGAGTTTTTTGGCTGGCACACCGACCCTTGGGTGCAAGACGAAAACCACCCATTTGTGCAAGAGTTTGTGCAATTGGTGCAAACGGTGCGCGGCGGCCCCGACCCATTACCCGTCATTATGGGCATGACGGCTTGGCTAGACACCCGTTTTGCCCAGCTTTATGGCGTGCCGGCCTTTGCGTGGGGGCCAAAAGGTGCAAATTTGCACGGGGCCAATGAATATGTTGAGCTAGATTCAGTCATCGACACCACCCGCGTCTTAGCCGCATTTTTAATGCATTGGTGTGGGGTAAAAAAATAACAAGTAACAAGTGGCAAGTAATAAGTGCCAAGTATCTATATTACTTAGCACTTGCTACTTGCTACTTTGCCACTTTGCCCCTGCTACTCCTATTTCAAATGAGCAATTGCCACTTCGACATTTCTGCGGGGCGCTGAGTGTTGGCAGCAGAACGCTTTTTGTCAACATAATCGGCATTCGGGCATTCCATTAAGGTTGCCCACCCTTCGGAAGGGGGGTCAGACACATAATTGGGAATCATGCCACGCCAAACAAAGCCATTACGCAACTGTGGAGTCATCGTAGGGTCAAAAATATTACCAGCAATGACATGGCACACATACTCATATACATTCATCGACTGCTTATAGTTGACAAAGCCGGGGATCATGCCACCAATAATTTGGCCTTTTAGCCCCAAACGCTTGCATAAAGCCTTACGCACGTCATAAAATTTACGTGCAATGCCTTTGCCACGATAATCAGGATGCACGCTCATGTCGCCACCATAATAATAGGTGCCATTCGGATCATGATTCCAAAACCAGCCATCGCTGGTTGCATGGGCGTAATTATGTGCACGGTGTTGCTCTAGTTGACCGTGAGTTCGTAGGCCAGCAGTCATGCCGACCACTTTACCGCTTTGTCTTTCTATCGCCACAAACTGTCCTTCAGGAAACAGCAAAATATGGTTGGCGATGTGCGCCTCGGTAAATAGCGCGTCTTTGTTGACATTGGGGAAACAAACCCCTTGCAGTGCAGCGCAGCCCATCAAATGTTCTGGGCGGGTGTTCGTAATAAATATTTCACTCAAGATACTCCTTTCCGGTAATAGGCCGGTTCCTCATAGGTTTCATACAGGCGCTCCCTGCTGCACCGCATTGACAGTGTCAGCTCCCGCGCCTGCGACATTTGGTAATGTTTGTTCGCAGACTTCGTTCATTTCGTTTGACTTATTCACCTCGTAACTTAAAGGAAAAAGATAACCGACCTTTCGAGGTCGGTTTATATATTCTAGCACAATTTTTTTCAGGGAAACCCAAAAGATGTAATGCCGCAATCACTATATGGTCATTGGGGCAGAGCTTGCCCTGCCCCAATGACCATATAGTGATTGCGGCAAAAATTTGCTCTAATTAAAAAAACGGGTTTCTAATCACAGCTTGTGGCTTTGACCGCAAATTGTGATTAGAAACCCGATTTTTTGATTTTTGTTATGATAAGTGCTAACGCGCCTGCTCACCACGCCCAACCCGGAAATACACAAGCGCTGCCGCCGTCACCACGATCATCATCATGAGCGACAGTGCTGCGCCAAAAGGCCAATTGTTGGCGGTGCTAAATTGTTGGGCGATGGTGCGCCCAATCATCTGCGATTTACCCCCCCCCATCAACTCGACTGTAATATAGTTGCCAATGGCTGGCACAAACACCAAAATCGACCCTGCAATTAAACCTGGGGCAGTCAATGGTAACATCACACGCACAAATGAGCGCCACACATTTGCGCCAAGGTCACTGGCAGCTTCGAGCAAAGTCCAATCAAATTTTTCAAGCGACGCATACAGCGGCAAAATCATGAAGGGCAAGTTGCCATACACCAACCCAAGCATGACCGAAAACTGGGTAAAAAGCAATTCAATTTCATTCTCATTACCCAAAGTATCGACCCAAACGCCATTAATGGCACGCATAAACGGGCCTTCATTCAGCAACATAAAACGCAAGGCATAGGTGCGCAATAAAAAATTGGTCCAAAATGGAATCATAACCAAGAAAATAGCAATGTCGCGCCATTTTTTCGGCAAACGCACAATCCAAATCGTCACCGGAAAAGCAATAATCACCGTCAATATCGTCGAAATCAATGAAATCCACAATGAACGACCAAACAATGTTAAATATTCTTCGCCAAATGTGCGTGAATAATTGTCGATGGTCAACGGCAACTCTGGGCTGCCACTATCACCCTTCGTTAAAAAGCTAATGCCAACGATGAGCAAAATCGGCAGAAAAAAGAACACAATCAGCCAAAACGCGCCCGGAAACATAAGGCCAAATAAACGAGTGGAAGAATTTTTTTGCATATGAGAAGGAAAGGATAAAAGATGAAGGGTGAAGGATGAAATTACCTTCACCCTTCATCCTTTATTCTTTAATGACGAGTGCGTTTTCAGGTTTAAATGTCAGCCATGCGGCTTCACCGGGTTTAAAGAAATAAGAAGGATCGAGCGTACTTTGCGAATTCTGCTCCCATACATCCACTTGCGTATCGCCAAGCTTGACAATAATGCGCGTATCTGAACCAACATACGCAATCGAGGCCACCCGTGTCTCATAGGTATTTAGCGCGTTAGGGTTTGGCTTATCAACCAACAACATCTTTTCGGGGCGAATCGACATCGTGGCTTTGTCACCCACCCGTAGCCCCTCACCGACACGCCCAACACACTTACGCCCGCTCACCTCTATCTCGGCAAATTCGCCGTTAATTTGTAGCACTTTACCATCCAAAAAATTGGTTTCGCCAATAAAATCGGCCACAAAACGGCAATTGGGGCGTTCATAAATTTCGAGCGGCGAGCCAATTTGCAGGGCTTTGCCCTTGCTCATCACACAAATGCGGTCGCTCATGGTCAAGGCTTCTTCTTGATCATGGGTGACATAAATAAACGTAATGCCAACTTGGGTTTGCAAATTCTTCAACTCAATTTGCATCTCTTTGCGTAATTTCAAATCGAGCGCGCCCAATGGTTCATCAAGCAATAATACTTGTGGGCGATTGACCAGCGCCCGCGCCAAGGCCACCCGTTGTTGTTGCCCGCCCGACATTTGCTTGGGGTGACGG
>CAZLOF010000054.1:6151-13342 GCA_964560745.1 uncultured Thermoflexus sp. | reverse complement strand
AGTCGATACTGTTGTAATCAACATCACCGCCGCTGATGCGCACAATGTGCCCGGCCATCGTTTCGGCGCTCTCGAATGGGTTAAAGGTGAAATTGGGGCCAGCCCCTGCCGCCGTCGCCATAATCATCGTTTCGCCAATAGCACGTGATGTGCCCACCACAATGGCAGCAATAACACCCGACAACGCCGCGGGCAACACAACCCTGAGGCTGGTCTCTAGCTTGGTTGCGCCCAAGCCAAACGAGCCTTCGCGCAGGCTACGAGGCACAGCGCGTAGGGCATCTTCGCTCATCGAGCAGATCAACGGGATAATCATCACCCCACACACCAACCCTGCCGAAGCCATGTTGTAAATTTTGACCACATCGCTGCCAAAAATGAAGCGTAATAATGGGGTCATAAAGGTTAAGGCAAAATAGCCATACACCACCGTTGGCACACCGGCCAAAATTTCGAGAATGGGTTTAAGCGTATTACGCACCTTGGGCGTAGCATATTCGCTTAGATAAATGGCAGCCGCCAACCCTAATGGAATGGCAACCAAAAGCGCCAGAAAGGTTGTGATGAGCGTCGATGTCACCAAGGCCCAAATCCCAATCTCACCAATATTGGGTGACCAGTTGGTAGTGGTAATCAACTCAATCGGGTTGATGCTCGGCTCGCCAAAAAAGCGCAGCGCCTGTGAGCCAAGCGCCACTACAATACCAAGCGTGGTAAAAATAGACACAAAACCACAAAAAAAGAAAAAGGCTTGAATTAGTTTTTCGCCCAAACGGGTTCGGCGTTTTAGGCTGTTGGGGTGTTTCATCGTGGTCATATCGTTAAGCCAGTTATACCCGCATTGAGTTAAATTTGTGTTAAGAATTAATCGTTGCTTGCCAAACTATAATACCCTCGCTCGGCTAATTGGTAAGCCATTCAGCGAAAATAATTGATTGAAATATTGCCCCACCCCTAACCCCCCCCTTTTTTTGGGGGTAGGGGTGGGCAATGGGCAAACTCCGTTATTTATTTATGCTAAACAGCCTTAATTACGCCCCAAGCAACATCTCCCTCATATGAAAATTCATCTCCAAGTTCCTGCTTGTTTGTTTCTCGGCCTTGCGCCTATCGATGGCGAATGGTGTGAAATTGGCGTAACATTACAAGGCCCACGAATCGACTTGACGGCGCAACCAGCCTATGAATTCATCGTTTCGGGTGGGCGGGCCGATTGGACAAATGAGCAAGCACAACGCTTTTTTGCCCATTACAACCTGCAACCTTCGGGCGAGCTTGAAATTGAATCGGGCTTGCCAGCCGCAATGGGCTATGGCTCAGATGCCATGCACAGCCTTGCCGTCGCGCAGGTGTTGTCGCCATTTTACGGCTCAGTCACCATCGATCCCGACACCATCCCCGATGCGCTCAATTTACCAGCCCACGCTTGCGAAATTCAGGCTTATCAGAATGGGGGCTTGGTAGCAGTAGATGGCTCAGGCCATTTGCGGCGACATATGCCCATCAACTTTATTGATGATGACAATGCGTGGGTGTGGATTTTGGTCATGCCGATGCCACCGGATGGCTTGCCCGAAGATTATGAATTGCAGCAACGCCACACCCTGTGGCAAGCCAAAGCCAACCTCAACCGCGAAGCCGCCTTTGCCGCCGCCAATCAATTATTTAACGCCGCTGAACGCCGTGAGTTCAATGCCTTTGCCCAAGCCTTAGCCAAACTGCGGGCCGAATCGGCCCCCGCCCAAAGCCAAGCCGATGCCAACGATGACCCCATTTTGCCTTTGCTACAAGCAAATGGCGCAGCCATGCAAGCCCGTGCCCTAAGTGGGCTCGGCTACTACAGCATCATTCACGGTGGCGATGCCAGCCGCGCCATTCGTCAAACCCTAGTCAAAGCCCTCGGTTATTTTGGCCCTGAAGTCATGGGCGTGATCTGTGACAACGACGGCGCGATCATGAAAGTGCAAAATTAGGAGTTGTAAGTTGGAAGTGCTAAGTGCTAAGTGAGATGCTATCAACTTAGCACTTAGCACTTCCAACTTACAACTCCTTCATGGCTGGCACGCCGCCGAGGCCGGTGGCAGCTTGGACGGCGTTAATCACGGCCTCAGCCAAAACGTCGGCGGCAAGCGCACCAATTAGGCTAACATCGGCTTTTTTATCGCCCTGCGACAACGCAAACACCACATCGCCATCAAACATGGTATGAATCGGGCGAATGGTGCGGGCGAGGCCATCATGCGCCATTTGCGCCACTTTGGTCGCTTGGGCCTTCGTCAAAATGACATTGGTGGCAACCACGGCAAGCGTGGTATTGGCCCGTTCACTCCACGCTTCACGGGCGCGGGCGATGGTCTGCCCAATAAAACCTTGAGCCGCCTCAACCGGATCGACAAAGCCTTTGCCAATAGGTTTACGCGGGCCAGCGATAATCTCGCCAGTTTTAGGGTCAATTACCGCGCCAAAGGCGTTAAGCGCCACCAGTGCCGACACCACAATGCCATTGGTAATGTGTTTGCTGGCGCTACCAATGCCGCCTTTGGTGGCCTGACGCAACCCCAATATTTTGCCAACTGTCGCCCCAGTCCCCGCGCCAATCGTGCCATTAACCACAGCCGCATCACTTGCGGCTTGACAGGCAGCATAACCGGCGGCAGCGTCAGGGCGGGCCTTAGGCGTAATCATCGGTAAATCAAATAAAATGGCCGATGGCACAATCGGAACCTTAGCAACACCGACATCGTAACCGCGCCCATGTTCTTCGAGCCAGCGCATCGCCCCATCTGCCGCCGCCAACCCAAAGGCGCTGCCACCCGCCAACATAATGGCATGAACTTTCTCGACGCTGCATTCGGGGCGCAGCAAATCAGTTTCGCGGGTACCGGGCGCGCCGCCACGCACATCAACCCCGCACACCGCGCCTTCGGGTGGGCATAATATGGCTGTGCAGCCCGTGCCGCCTTCTTTGTTTGTCCAATGACCTACCTGTAGACCCGAAATATCGGTGAGACCTTTGTTCATAATATGCTAATGATATACCCAGCAAGGGTAAAAATTGAGGCAATGCGGCCTATTTCACTCCCCCACATCACGGGGCCATATTACTGCCCTACGCTTGAGGAGAGATAGTGAAATCGGCGAAACCGCATTTTGAGCCATTCTTTAGGATAGTGCCAAAAATCTGCAATTTAGCTTTGATACAAACCCAGTACAATCATAAAACTAATGTCTCGGTTTAGTGCATTTTTTCGACAACTGCTACAGTCTATCCCGCGCTTGCCCATAGCCCGCAGCCGCTGGCTTTGGCGTGATGGCTTTGGCTTATTCCTCATTTTTATTGGGGCAGTGCTAATGCTCACCGCATTGGGCTTAAATACGGGTGGGTTGATGGGTAGTATCGCTGGGTTCTTGCGCCGTGCCTTTGGCACAGGAGTCTATGTATTTTGTTTGCTCATTATCGGCATCGGCGTGCCTATCGCCCTCAACACCCCCATTCACAGCGGCGCACGCTTATGGCGGCGGGTCATTGTGGCCGAGGTTGGTTTTTGCGCCTTGCTCGGGTTTTTACATGCGTTTAATGCGGCGTTGGCAGGCAGCCAAAGTGCCGCCTTGATGGCAACCACCGGCCAAGCAGGCGGGGCGGTTGGTTGGGTGCTCACAACACTCTTGTGGCGCTGGGTGATTGGTGATGGGGCAGGGGCACGTTGGCTAACGGTGTTCATCTGGTTGGGGCTAATGCTCATCCCAGCAGCCATCCTCATGTTTCCATCGTTGGCGGTTTTAATTCGGGAGCGTCTAAACCGCAATCAACAACAAACCAATGCAGAAGTGCAGATGCCATCGCTGCCTGAAAAACCGCGGACGATTGCCCCCAAAATTAAACCCGCTATCGCCGCCATCCCCCCACAGCCAGCACCCGAAAGCCCAAAACCCAGCCCCAAAGCCAAACCCAAGCCCAAGCTGAGCGAACCCGAAGCACCCATTGCACAGCCGCTGCCCGAACTGCCCATTGTGCCGCCCAAACCAAGCGCCAAAAAAGCTGTGAGCAAGGCCACCGAAAAGCCTCAGCCAGTCGTGCCAACGCAACCACGCT
The DNA here is from genome assembly GCA_964560745.1 of uncultured Thermoflexus sp. GTDB lineage: Bacteria > Chloroflexota > Anaerolineae > J036 > Brachytrichaceae > AQU-03. Next base: position 9,249 of record CAZLOF010000054.1, on the reverse strand, counting down.
CCGACAATTTGCCACCACTGAGTTTGCTGGCACTCAGCAAAAATAATAAAGTCAATACCGCCGATATCGACCAACAAGCACGGGTAATCGAGCAAACCTTGCAACATTTTGGCTTGGTGGGCACAGTGCTCGAAATGCGGCGCGGCCCTGCCGTCACCCAATTTGGGGTCGAGCCGGGCTATATCGAGCGCCCCGGCCCCAATGGTGAAATGCGCCAACAAAAAATTCGGGTCGGGCAAATCGCGGCTTTACATAATGATTTTGCCTTGGCGCTGTCGGCCTCATCTTTGCGTATCGAGGCCCCCATCCCGGGCAAACACTTGGTCGGCATCGAAGTGCCCAACGCCAGCATCAGCACCGTTGACCTGCGTGGGGTGATGGAGAGTGAGGCGTTTCAGAAAATCAATGCCCCGCTGGCGGTGGCATTGGGACAAGATGTGTCGGGTCAAAATATTGCCGCCGATTTGGGGCGTATGCCCCATGTGCTGATTGCAGGCACCACCGGCTCTGGCAAAAGCGTGTGCATGAGCGCCCTCATCACCTGTTTGGCGATGAACAATCGACCTGAAGAGTTGAAATTGATCTTGATTGACCCCAAGCGGGTGGAATTGACGCGCTTTGCCAGCCTGCCGCATGTGCTTGGCAAACCCGAAAGCGATCATGAACGCATTCCAGGAGTATTGCGTTGGGTCACACGTGAGATGGATCGACGATATCAACGATTTGCCACCACTGGCTCGCGCAATATCGCCGATTACAACGCTAGTATTGAACGCGAGTTAAAAAGCAACCAACTGGCCCGCCCCAGCAACCTACCCACGCCTGAAAAACTGCCCCGCATGGTGGTGTTGATCGACGAATTGGCTGATTTGATGCTGCAAACGCCAGTCGAAACCGAGAAGACACTATGTCGTTTGGCGCAAATGGCACGTGCCACCGGCATCCATTTGGTCGTCGCCACCCAGCGCCCCAGTGTCGATGTGGTCACAGGCTTGATCAAGGCCAACTTTCCGGCGCGTATTTCGTTCTCAGTGGCCTCCTCCACCGACTCACGGGTCATTCTCGATCAAGTTGGGGCCGAGCAACTATTAGGGCGTGGCGATATGTTATTCCTCAACCCAGAAGCCGGCACCCCCATGCGTGTGCAAGGCTGTTTTGTCAGCGACAAAGAGATGGATAACATGTTGGCCTGGTGGGAGAACGAAATGGGCAGCGCTGTGCCACAACAAGCCAACCCGCCCGAATTGGGAGCATTGGTTACATCGGAAGCCGCACCTTGGGAATCGATGGTTAGCGAAGTTGCCAGTGAGTTGGCCCATAGCAGCGGCAAAGGCGGACGCGGTGGGCGCGGTGGGGGCAGCGACGAAATCGAAGACGGCGACGATGGCTTGATCGAAAAAGCAATGGAGATCATTCGCACTTCGGGCAGCATCAGCACTTCATTATTACAACGCAAATTACGCATCGGCTACCCACGCGCTGCACGGCTGATGGAAGAATTGCAGCAAATGGGCTATGTTGGCGCGGCCAGCAAACAAGCCGGTAAAGGCCGTGAGGTAAATCGAGAAACCGCAACCTAGCTCAAACCTTAGATTATAAAAATTGTCGACTTCACTAACCCGCTACAAGCTATGCTTGCGACGGTATAGTGAAGTCGGTCCTTCGTATTTTAGGAGTTTGCGCTATTCTTGAAAAAGCATTTGAAAACGCCTAGCAAAAAAAGGCCACATAATGGTAAGATTCAACGCAATAGAAAGGAAAAAATATCATGAAAACCGTAGCAATGATTATGGCTGGCGGGCAAGGAAAACGGCTCGGGGTACTCTCGCAATTACGAGCCAAACCCGCCGTCCCGTTTGCTGGCAAATATCGCATTATCGATTTCACCTTGTCCAACTGTGTCAATAGTGATATCACCACCGTTGGCATTCTCACCCAATATTTACCCCGTTCACTCACCGATCATATTCGCAGCGGTGGGCCGTGGGATCTCGACCGCATGAACAGCGGGGCCTATGCCCTGCACCCCTACCAAAGCTATCGCGGGGGGGTCACTGAATATAAAGGCACGGCTGACGCGATCTATCAAAACCTCGACTTTATTGTCAATTACAACCCCCAATATGTATTGATCTTGGCCGGTGACCATATTTATAAAATGGATTACCAGATTTTGATCGATTATCACGAGCAAAACGAAGCCGATATCACCATTGCTACCCGCCCAGTGCCGATCGAAGAAGCCCATCGTTTTGGCATTTTGGCGACCGATGAACAAAGTCGGGTCACTTCGTTTGAAGAAAAACCCAAACAACCCAAGGGCACGTTGGCCTCGATGGGAATTTATGTATTTAGTTACGATATTCTCAAGCGCATGTTGACCGAAGATGCCAAAGACCCCAATTCAAAGAAAGACTTTGGCGGCGACATCATCCCCAAAATGCTACGCGAAAATCATCGCGTATTTGCATTCCCTTACCGCGATTTTTGGGTCGATGTCGGCACAGTCGAAGCCTATTGGGAAACCCACATGCAATTGCTCGAAGACAAACCCGATCTCGATCTAATTGACCGCGAATGGATTATTCACACCCGCAGCGAAGAGCGTCCACCCGTAAATATTCGCACCGGCGCAGTGGTCAATCATAGCTTGCTGGCTGATGGCTGTGTTATCGAGGGCAGCGTCGAATATTCGGTGTTATCACCCGGTGTTCGGGTGGGACGTGGGGCCATTGTGCGCCACAGCGTCATTCTCACCGATAGCGTCATCGCCCCGGGCGCAGTGGTCGATCATTCCATTATCGACAAGCGCGTTACCATTGGGCGTGATGCCCATGTTGGGCACGGCAATGATTACGCCACCAACGCCAGCATCGGCCTCACGCGTGGCATTACCGTCGTTGGTAAAAACACCCATATCCCACCCGGCATGATTATTGGTCGCAATGTGCAAGTCGGTAGCGATCTCAACGCCCAAGATTTCGAGGGCGACAAAATCAGCAGCGGCACAAATTACCGTGTGCGCAAAGTTGAAGAATAATATTTCCATAAAATACGATACGCCGCACGGGTAAAAATTGCGGAATGTCGAAATCGCT
>CAZLOF010000054.1:0-6141 GCA_964560745.1 uncultured Thermoflexus sp. | reverse complement strand
ACCTAGCCCTTCCAAGAGAAGGGCTAGGTAGCGATTTCGGCGAAAATCTTCATCCAACAAATTAAAGACGCACCGGTGGTGCGTCTTTACATTTATTATGCCCAGCCTCTCAACCCATCAAAACCGCCCAAACCAATATCGCGCTGGTGTCGATATTGGCGGCACTTTTACCGACCTGATCGTGGTCGATGATGTCAGCGGCAGCTTTAGCATTGGCAAAACCCTCACCACCCCCAGCGACCCATCGTTGGCGATTGAAACTGGCTTAAATGAGACGTTGGCAAAGGCGGGCATCACCCACGCCGACCTCGGGCAAATCATTCATGGCACAACCTTAGTCACCAATGCCATCATTGAGCGCAAAGGCGCACCAACAGCCTTGCTCGCCACCCAAGGCTTTAAAGATGCGCTTGAGATTGGGCGCGAACACCGTTACGATTTGTATGACCTGCAACTTGAGATGCCACAACCGCTGGTACCACGTTATTTGCGTTTTGATGTGCCCCAGCGCACCTTATCTGACGGCAGCATATTACATGATCTCGACGAGGTTTACCTCGAAAAATTGGTGCGCGAATTAGACGCGGCAGGCATTACCGCCATCGCCATCGCCTTTATCAACAGCTACACCAACCCTGCCGCCGAGCGCCAAGCCCGCGCTGTGGTACAACGGGCGGCCCCAAACATGCGCGTGTCGATCTCAGCCGATGTTGTGCCTGAAATTCGTGAATATGAGCGCACCTCGACTACGGTGGCGAATGTGTATGTGCAGGCGCGGGTCGAGCATTATTTGCGCGAGCTTGAAGCGCGTCTGGCACGCGCTGGCTTTACGGGCAGCTTGTTGTTAATGTTGTCGAGCGGTGGGCTAGGCACAGTTAATACCGCAGTGCGTTATCCGGTGCGTTTGCTCGAAAGCGGCCCAGCCGGGGGCGCATTGGCGGCGGCCCGCTTTGGCCTATCGGGTGGCACACAAGGCCACGCCGCCGACCTACTCTCATTTGACATGGGCGGCACCACCGCCAAATTTGCCATCATCGACCAAGGCAAGCCGCTCTTGGCCCACGATTTTGAAGTAGACCGGCGCTACCGTTTCAAAAAAGGCTCTGGCTTGCCCATCAAAGCCCCCGTCATCGAAATGATCGAAATTGGGGCGGGTGGTGGCTCGATTGCCCGTCTAAATGCCTTGGGCTTGCTCAAAATTGGGCCTGAATCGGCAGGGGCCGAACCCGGCCCAGCCTGTTATGGGCGCGGCGGCACTGAGCCAACTGTCACCGATGCCGATTTGGTGCTGGGTTTTCTCGACCCGCAATTTTTTCTAGGCGGGGTAATGGCGCTCGATGTGGCAGCCGCCCGCCGCGCCATCGAAACCCGCATTGCCGTGCCTTTGGGCTTAAGCATTGAACAAGCGGCATGGGGGATTCACCAAATTGTGAATGAGCAAATGGCAAACGCCGCCCGTGTGCACAGCATTGAACGTGGCAAAGACCCACGCACCCTGCCTATTTTTGCCTTTGGCGGGGCCGGGCCAGTTCACGCCTATCGCGTCGCGGCTTCGCTGGGGTCGCCACAGGTCATCGTGCCATTTGGGGCGGGGGTGATGAGCGCCATCGGCTTCCTCAGCGCCCCGTTGGCCTTCGACTTTACGCGCTCGTTTCCCGCCCAATTGGCGGCATTAACCGCCGACGGTTGGGCCAAAATAAACGCATTATTGGGTGAGATGCAAGCCGAGGGTACGCAATTGTTGTGCGATTCTGGCGTGGCGATCAGCGATATTCACCATCAGCACATTGCCGAGATGCGCTATGTCGGGCAAGGCCACGAAATTCGCATCCGTCTGCCCAATCACACCTTAAGCGCCGCCGATTTGCCGACCATTCAAGCCGAATTTGAACGTGAATATGTGCGGTTTTTTGGTCGGCTGGGGCCGCCAGTACCGCTTGAGGCCGTGACATGGCGGGTGATTTCGTCATCGCCCGAACCCAATTTGCGGCTAAGTTTACAAACCACAAGCGCCCAAACCGATGACGCAACCCCTCGCAATGCCAGCGACGCGATCAAAACCCAGCGCATGGCGTATGAACCCGAAGCCGAGGGCGACGGCGGCACAAAAACGGGCACGATGCAATTAACAGCGGTTTACGACCGTTATCGCCTCGCGCCCGGCATGATATTTGATGGCCCAGCCATTGTCGAGGAACGTGAGGCCACACTCATTATCGGCAGGCGTGGGCGCTGTCATGTCGATGCGCAATCCAATTTGATTGTCGATTTGCAAGCCATCGCTTAAAGGCGGTATAAAGGCTAACTTCACCCGTTGGCAAGGGAAAAATCTCTCACAAAGCGCACGAAGAACACAAAGAGAAATCGGAAAATGCTTTCTTTGTGTTCTTTGTGCGCTTCGTGAGAGATAAATACATTAAGCCGCGCTGCCGCGCCATGCCAAGCCCAAAGTGTAATCATCCTCTTGCCCACCCAGCGCCAACCATTGTTGGGTTTGAGCTAAGGCCTGCATGGCTTCATCGAGGCCACAAACGGCAAAGCGCAATGTGTCACCCGGCAGGCATTGCCCGACCAAAGGCAAATCGGCTTGAATGACCACCCCAATGATCGGATAGCCACCAGTCGTTTGGGCATCGGCAGTGAGCAAAATGGGCGAGCCATCGGGCGGCACTTGAATCACCCCAGCAAACACCCCCAACGAGGCCAAACTAAGCGCCTGCCGATACGCCAATTTGGGGCAACCTTCAAAGCGATACCCCATACGGTTCGAGGTGCTGGTCATTTTTAAGGGTTGGGCGCTCAGTTGTTGAATGGCATTGTCGGCAAATAAATGGGCGTGTGGCCCCAACAAAAAACGCACTTTGGGCGTGGCAGCATAAGCTGGTTTGGCGTGGGCAGGCCATAGACGGCCCGCCAAGCGCAAAGCATCATAGTGGGTTGGGGTCTGCGCCATTAATTGATCACCCGCCTTTAGCGCCCGCCCGCCCAAACCGCCAAACCCGCCCGAAGCATAGGTGCTGCGTGAGCCAAGCACCACCGGCACATCGATGCCGCCCGGCAAAGCCAAATAAGCCCGCGCCCCCCATGCGGTTTGCCGCCCCGCCAAGGCCAATTGCGCCCCTTTGGGGGCATAAACCGTCGCCCAATTGGGCAGCCGTCGGCCATTGAGGGTCGCATCAAGATCAGCCCCCGCTAATGCAAACACGCCTGCTTCGCTAAATTCAAATATCGCCCCACCGCCGGTCACCTCAATACAAGCCGCATCGGGGGCATTGCCCAGCAATCGGTTCGCCGCTTCACACGCAAAGCGATCCATCGCCCCCGAAGCTGGCACGGCAAAGGGCTGCATGTGAGGGCGACCAAGGTCTTGAATGAGGGACAAAATGCCCGACGAAATAATGTGCATCATGGGTTGGATTGGTTGGGTTGGTTGGTTGGCTGGTTGATTAGTTGACTGGTTAACTGCTCAAAAACATCTGTAGAATAAATGATAAATCAACCAATCAATTAACCAACCATGAACCTACTTATTATTGGCGGCGCCGGTGGCGTCGCAAGCCGCGTTATTCCATATCTCAAGCCACAACACAACATTCGGGTGTTCGACCTGCGCCCACCTGCCGATACTACACTCGATTATCGCATCGGGGCGGTCACCGATTACGATGCGGTGCGTGAGGCGATGACAGGCATGGATGCGCTGATTTATATGGCGATGGGAACCCTAAATTGGACTGAGGTTGAAGGCATTCAAACTGGGTTTGATGTCAACACCAAATGTGTGTATTTGGCATTGCGGGCAGCGCGTGAGGCAGGCATTCAACACGCTGTGTATACCAGCTCGATGTCGATCTATGATGGCGAGTTGACCACCCGCTATTTTTACGACGAAGCCATCCCCTTCGATGGGCGCAATTTGTATGCGCTGACCAAATATATGGGCGAAATGGTGTGTTATAACGCGGTGGTGCAATTTGGCATGAGCGCCAATGTCTTGCGCATGTGTTTCCCAATCACCGATGAGGCATGGCTCGAAATTGCGCGGGCGGGCAAACTCACATTTCATACCGCCGCCAGCGACCTCGCGCGGGCCTTCGATGCGGCGCTGCGGCATCGCAATGGGTATCAGGCCTATATGATTAGTGGCGACTATGAAGGCAAAATTATCAATATGGCCAAGGCCAAGCGTGAACTAGGCTGGGAACCATTGGCGAGACCGTAAAAGGGATGCAAAATCTTGTTTTAAGCAACTGCAAATTCTGTGTAACGTCGCTCTTCTGGTGTATAAAACGCCAGCACAATATCGTCGCGAGGTACACCCATTGTTACCAATTCAGTCGCAATACCATCCTCCGTATTGTCTTCCTCAATCCAAATTTTATCGTTGATCAGTCTTACGTGCACGTAAATATATAACTCACGCACTTTACCGCGCCAGCGCAAAAACAGTAGTTGATAATGGCCTTGTTTAATATCCTGAATAACAATTGGCTCAAAACTACTGTTTTGGGGCAATCGTTTAATATACTCGTTCAGAACTTGACCAATAAGATCTGAATAATGCGTCAATTTATCCATTGCAACACCTTTTTTTGTTCGCTTTCAACAACAATTACTTTTAATCCTTCCATCTCTGTCAACATTTTAATAGCAGCAGCCGTAAAAACACGCTCATAGGTCTCTTGAGTCACAGCAAGAAATAATAATCGGTTGGGTTCACTCATAGACAATAATCTTCGATAGATGACATACTGTCCCATTGCGCGCTCAAATTCGGCAAATTTGGATGCGCCTAAAAAACTTTTGATTTCAACGGCAATTTTATGTCCGTCTTTTTCTGCTGCAATTGGACGTTCAGCGCCTAAGTCGATATACACAAAATCTTTGGCAAATTCTATTGTATATGGATCATGCGTAATTACCCAACCATCATTAATAAGGGCTTGTTTTACAATATCATGATAACGATCACGTGCCATAGATAAACAAGATTATAAGCAAGGTTTTGCATGTTTGATCATTTTTGTATATTATTGATGATGGTTATGTCGATATAAATGAATCTCAGCTAAGAGTTTGATAGTAAATCACTGATTAAGACATCCATTTTGGCGTTTTTAATAGTATTTATAGTGAACATGACGTATCTTGTGTCATGTTCACTATTTTTTGGGGGTAAATAAAAAAAAATTCGACATTACATCTTTTTAAATGACCTCTCACAAAAAAAGAAAGGAAATAAAATCAACCATGAAAATAAACACAATCAAACATACCAGTATGCTCATGCTCGCAAGCATTTTGCTGGCAGCCTGTAGCCCTGCCGCCACACCTGCCCCAACGGCGGCCCCCGCCAAACCCACCGAAGCCGCAAAACCAGCGGCGGCGGCCCCTACATCAGCCCCAGCGCCAACGGCTGCACCTGCAGCGGCCCAACCCACCGTCGCCCCTAAGCCCACCGATGCGCCCAAGCCAACTGACGCACCCAAACCGGCAGCCGCAAGCCCCATCACCCTAAAAATTGTGCCGGGCGAGTCGAAAGCCCAGTATGAAGTGGATGAGGTGTTTTTTAACCAAAATAACAAGCTAGCCACCGCCATCGGCATTACCGACAACATCAATGGCGAGATCAAACTTGATCCAAATGACCCTTCAAAAACCCAAGTGGGCAAAGTGAGCGTCAATATTCAAGTGCTTAAGAGCGACGGACACCCCAATGGCAACGGCAGCGCCCGCCGCGATAACTTTATTCGCACCCAATGGCTCGAATCGGCCAAGTTCCCAATCGCTGAATTTAACCCAACCAAGTTAGAGGGGCTGCCCACCAGCTATAAAGTTGGCGAAACGCTCAAGTTTAAGATGATTGGCGATATGAAGGTGAAAGAAACCAGCACACCGGTCACTTGGGATGTAGAAGCGATTTATGACGGCAGTGCGCTCAAGGGCAGCGCCACCACCGCCGTCAAAATGACCATGTTTAATTTTGACCCACCCAATATCGCCGGCATGTTGAAGGCCAATGACGATGCCAAGCTCAAGCTAACCTTTACCGCCAAGCCGTAAGCGTTAGGATAAAAACGATACACAACCTCTCACAAAGCTCGCAAAGAACACAAAGAAGGTATTTTTATAAACCCTTTG
>CAZLOF010000053.1:0-13368 GCA_964560745.1 uncultured Thermoflexus sp. | reverse complement strand
CGAGCGCAAATTACCGATATCGAGGCCGCAGTGGATGCCAATGGCAAAGTGCATGGGCTAAAAATGCAGGTTTACGCCGACATCGGTGCATACCCCATCGCCACCGATGTGCCAGACCTGACGATTTTGATGGCAGTTGGCACTTATGACATTCAAAATTTAAAGGCCGAGGTCAAAACCATCTTCACCAACACCACGTCGGTGGCGGCTTATCGCGGTGCGGGTCGCCCCGAAGCCGCGTTTTATCTTGAACGGTTGATGGATTTGATCGCCGATGAATTGACGCTTGACCCGGCCCAAGTGCGGCTGGCAAATTTTATCGCGCCGAGTCAGTTCCCCTATCATTCGCCCACTGGCTTGGTATATGACAGTGGTGACTATGCTGGCGCGTTACATAAGGCCATGTCAATTTCAAATTATGCCGAATTGCGGGCCGAACAAGCCCAACGTCGTGCGGCGGGTGACAAAACTTTGCTCGGCATCGGCATCGGCTGCTTTGTCGAGATGTGCGGGTTTGGGCCATTTGAAAGCGCCCAAGTGCGGGTAGAGCCGAGCGGAACTGTGACCGTGACGACCGGCATTTCGCCGCATGGTCAGGGTGGCGCAACCACCTTCGCCCAAATTTTGTCTGACGAGTTAGGCGTTGCTTTTGACAAAATTACGGTGAAGTATGGCGACACCTCGCAAACGCCACAAGGCGTGGGCACAATGGGTAGCCGCAGTATCGTGGTTGGCGGCAGCGCCTTGGTGCGGGCAGCGGGTAAAGTGCGGCGCAAAGCCATTCAAATTGCCGCCCACATGCTCGAAGCCAGCGCCGAAGACATTATTTTGCACGAAGGCAAATATATGGTAAAGGGGGTGCCCAGCAAGAGTTTGGCGTTATCAGAAATTGCGGCCACGGCCTATACCGATAGTATGCCCGATGAAATTGACCCGGGGCTAGAAGCACATGATTTCTTTAAGCCGCCCTCTTTGGTTTACCCATTTGGCGCCCATGTGGCGGTGGTTGAGGTGGATAGCGAAACCGGCAAAACGCGGCTGCGCAATTACTATTCGGTGGATGATTGTGGGCCACGCATCAGCCCCATTTTGGCAGCAGGCCAAATTCATGGCGGTTTGGCTCAAGGCATTGCGCAAGCATTATTAGAAGAAGCCAACTATGACGAAAGTGGCAATTTGCTCAGCGGCACATTGATGGATTATGCGCTACCCCGCGCCGAAACCTTCCCGATGTTTACGCTCGATCAAACCAACACCTTGTCGCCCCATAACCCACTCGGCATCAAAGGCATCGGCGAAGCTGCCACCATCGGCTCAACACCTTCGGTTGCCAATGCTGTCATCGATGCGCTTAATCACCTCGGTATCACGCATCTCGATATTCCGATGAAACCTGAAAAGGTGTGGCGAGCAATGCAGCAATAAGCCGTGAGCGTTGAGCCATGAGTTATGCCGATACTCATGGCTCAACGCTCAAAGCCCAAGGCTTACAGCTCATTTATAGGTTTCGCCCTGAATGATGCGAAAGGTGGGGCCATGTTTGGCATCGCCATTCGGGGCGATGGTCCAGGGGTTGTCGGTGGTCCAATAGAGCAAAAAGGCACGACCGACAATCTCGGTGGGCTTGACAGGCCCCCAACGGCGTGAGTCGCCACTTTCGCTGCGGTTGTCGCCCATCATGTAATATTCATCGGCAGCCAATTGCCTCGAAATACCATCGCCCGTTTGCGCCCCGGGCTGCCGCACATATGGTTCCTCGATCAACTTGCCGTTAATGTAGACTTTGTTTTGCTTAATTTCAATCAATTCGCCGGGCAAGCCAATCACGCGCTTAAACAAATCATCTTTTGAGATACGCGGCGCACGCATCACGATCAAATCGCCCCGCTGCAAGCCGCTGCCAAGATATTTGTAAAAGACCTGATCAACCAAAATACGATCACCCGGCATAAAATTGGGCACGGCGCTGCGTTGCTCAATCATAAAATTGCCCAACACAATCCGCGATACGGTCAAGACCACCACAAACAGCAAGATCGTTTCGACCAATTCACGAACCACCGCCTTGCCACGTGAAGGTCGGGCACCGGCGGGCAGTTCATATTTTTGTTGATCCGCTGTTGCGGTATCGCTTGTCATCATTAATTATGTCCTTAAATCGCAACCGGCCAAGGCTTAACGCCAGCCGCGTTCTACTATATGATCAAAACTCAATCGGGCGCTTTCTAGCTCACCCTTTGGGCATTTATCTTGCTCAACGATATACCACTCTACACCACTTGCATCACCGGCTTTAAAAATTGGCTCAAAGTCGATCACACCTTCACCCACAATCTCAAAGGTGCGCGACTCGTCTTTGCTCATGTCTTTGAGATGCAGCAAAGGTAAACGGCCATCCAGCTTTTTGATCCAATCGACTGGGTTTAAACCGGCAAATTGTGCCCAATAAACGTCTAACTCGGCTTTTACCAAAAATGGATCAGTATTTTCTAACACAATCTCTAAGCCGGTGCGAGTGCCGAAAGTCTGAAATTCAAAATCATGATTATGATGGAAAATCGTCAAATCATGTTTGCCGCACAATATGGCAGCGCGCTCGAGTGTTTGGCCTAACCGCTGATAACCGGCGGCAGTGCGTTGCTCGGCGGGTAGCCATGCTAGCCCAAGGTAGCGTGCGCCCATCGTCACATAGTCGGCGATGACAGACTCGAGGCGTTTGGGCGAGCTGAGTGTGTCGAGATTAATATGCCCACTCACGACAGTAAGGCCTAAATCTCGCGTAATGGTATACACTTCTCTGGCCGTCATGTCACCAATATAACCAGCAAGTTCAATACCATCATAACCAATTGCGGCGATTTCTTTTAGGGTGCCAATAAAATCTTTTTGTGCGGTTTCTCGCACGGTATAAAGCTGCAATGCAATTTTGCGCATGGGAGAGGAGGGCATAAAAACATATAAATAAGTCTTTATGCTTAATTATGAATAAAATAAATTTGCCCAATTTTAATTGTCTTTGTTTGTTTACAACACCTATTTGGGCATTATTGTCAAAGATTGTATTTTATCGTTTAAGATGAGAATTTGTTGTGTAGTGTGGTTTTTCCGATTTGACTATCTATCCCCAAAGCCATGCTTTGGGGATAGATAGTCAAATCGACCTTCATCTTTTCTTTAGAAAATACGGGTATCGCCTAAAAGTCATAATCAATATGCCAAGCATAGCTTTGGCCGGGTGCAACCATGCGCTCGAGAAATGGCTCCCACGAGAAAGTCGCTTGGTTGCCCCAGATCGGGAAGAAATCGGGCGCATAACTGAGGGTGGCCGAAATGAGGCCGAGTGCCGGATGGCGTTGTTGAATAACCAAATTGGCCTGCGCGTGATGATCGAGCGCCAAATAATAATCACGCGGCCAAGGCCAGCCCTTGCGGCAAATAAAGCCGTTGGCGTTCATTTCATAACCAGCGTTTTCGGCAAAAGTCACCTCACAGTTCAGTTTAATCAGTTCATCGGTGGCGGTTTGGGGGTAAAAGGGATGGGGGAACCAGCGCATGGGAATGGCCGCTGTGCCAATATTTTGCAGCAAAGTATGTGAACGCACGGTGCGCCCCATTAACGATACCGCGCGAGTGAGATTAAGCGCCCAATCATGGTGGCGTTGGCTGGTACGAAAGATAATCTCATTGTTGCCAGACTCAATCTGCCATTCGCAAAATGATTTAACCGCGTTTTTTGTGTAATCGGGGTTTAATTCACACAGCCCCACCCCAATAATCAAGGCTTCGTTACCCGCGCCCACCGCCCGCAATGGGTTGAGGTTAAAGGCATCGGGGATGCCTTGGCCGTGAAAAGTTTGAAATGGCCCCGGGTAAGTTGGGCCAGATAACAGCGGGCCATGCTCATGGGTATGACCTTGATAATGAGCATGGTCATGCACCTGAAAAATATAGCCGCCGGTGCAATAACGTGCGCCCATGTAAGCCACATCTACCACCGGGTCTAAAATTTCGACGGTTAAAAGGGAATTTGATAAAGTAAACATAAGTTAAAAATCTAGAATTGAAAATTTAGAATTGAAAATTGATCGCTCCCAATTTTTAATTCTAAATTTTTAATTTTCAATTTGTCCGCCTAGCGTCGCTAACACAGCGGCGCCGGTTTTGATGCCAGTGATAAAACGCCAGATTTCCATATTTTCGTTGGGGGCATGGTTGGCCTCATCCGCGTTGGCATAAGGCGTGACAAAGGCCGGAACCCCGAGAATTTTAGTAAAAACGTAATCGGGCAAACTGCCGCCAACACTGGGAACCAGCAGCGGAGCCTCACCCTGCGCCAAGGTCATGGCTTGCACCAAAGGCGCGGTAAAAGGTGAATCGATGGGTGTGCGCGATGGCTCCATCCCGCCTTGGCGGATGAATTGCACCTCGCAGCCACAGGCCGCTAATGACGCATGTTTTTTGACATGCGCCTCGATTTTAGCAAAGGCATTGTCGATGCTCATATTTTTGACCAAACGCATGTCACACTTAACCGAGGCCATGCTGGGCAACACGGTTTTTGAGCCGGGGCCGGTATAACCACCCGTGATGCCATTGATGGTGAGCGTCGGGTAAAACATGGTGCGCTCGTAAAATGGGCGCTCAAGCGGCGCATCGAGTTGGCTTATTTTCAATTCTTTGAGCAAATGGCCATGATCTTGCGGCAAATTAGCCATTGCGGCCTGTTCGGCTGCGCCGGCTGGCAATACATCGTCGTAAATGCCATCAATCGTAATCCGCCCATTTTGGTCTTTCATGGTGCTGAGCAAATGCACCAAAGCCCAAATCGGGTTGGGAACCACACCGCCAAAATTGCCCGAATGCAAATCATGATCGGCCCCTTTGGCCTTTATTTCAAATGACACAATGCCGCGCACCCCAAATTCGAGCGACCAACGCCCGCTTTCATGCACTGGGCCATCTGCCGTAATCGACAAATCGCATTTAAGCAGGTCACGGTGTTGGCGCACAAACTCGGCAATGCGTGGGCTGCCAATCTCTTCTTCGCCTTCGAGCAGCACAATCACATTGCACGGCAAACTGCCATGAACTTTTAGCCACGACTCAAGCGCCATCAGTTGAGCAAAATGTTGGCCTTTGTTATCGCCAATGCCACGCGCATAAATGCGCCCATTGCGAATGGTCGGCTCGAAGGGCGGTGAATGCCACTGATCGAGCGGGTCGGGCGGTTGCACATCATAATGCCCATATAACAACACAGTTGGTTTGCCCGGCGCATCGTTGCGGCTGCCCAAAATCATGGGGTGCCCAGCGGTTTCGATGGCGCGAGCGTTCATGCCCATGTCATTCAGCAGGGCAACCAACATGTTGCCCACTTCACGAATGCCAATATTGTGAGCGCTAATGCTGGGGTGACGCACATAGGCCATCAGCCGATCAATAAAAGTCTGTTCATTTGCAGCAATATGCTCGAATACGTTAGCAAGTTTTGCGTTCATAGTTCGATTATCCATCACAAAGAATAATTGCTATTGGTTGCAAGGTTGCAGGTTGCAGAGTTGCAAGGTTCAATAGTTAATGGGTCATTCACACGTCGCAAGTCATCAATCAATCTTTCAACTTTACAACCTGCAACCTTGCAACTCTGCAACCCTGACATATCATGATTGCAACTTTAAATAAATGTTGCAACCAAGTTTATTTCATGGATATTTATTCGCAATTTCACCGATAACATTGGTGTTAGGGCTTGCCCCCTAGGTCTGATGTGCTTAGGTTTATAAAATGGCATGATTATGGTCGCAAAACCTTATATTGAACTTCATCGCCGCCGTTCGCTACCTCCATCGCAGCCAAGGTTTTGCACTTAAATAAATTTACAACACAAATTAAGGTAAACGAACATGCACAGCACAATGGCTCATTTCATCCTCTCAATCCCTAGCCTCAATGGTTTATTGATGGCAAATCAGATGGGCAGCTCCGACTTTTTACAAAATCTCGTGTCTGGTTTGGCCTTTTTGGGGTTGATGCCATTAATGATTTCATTGAGCCTGCCAAAATTTTTGCGCCGCGGCCAACAACCTGAATTTGTGCGTTATACCGAAGGTCGGCTTGGCGTGGCCTTTGTGCGTGAGCTGCAAAAAGGCAGCAATAACGATGCCACCTTACAACTTGAGGTGCATGTGCCCGGCCACCAGCCCTATCAAACCAGCGCCGCCGTGCAAATTGCAGCCGAGGCATGGGCCAAAGTGCAACCCGGCGCAATGGTCAGCGTGTTAACCAACCAAAGCAATGTCAACTTGGTCAAAGTGATGTTGTAGAGCAGACTCCAAATTCGGGCATAATCACACCCGATGAAATTGATTGGATTAACCGGCAATATTGCAACCGGCAAAAGCGAAGTAACCCGCGCCTTACGGGCACATGGCGCAAGCGTGATCGACGCCGATCAAGTCGCCCGCGACATTGTGGCAAAAGGCCAACCGGCCCTGACACAAATTGCCCAAACCTTTGGCGAGGCGGTGCTGTTGCCAAACGGTGAACTTAACCGCAAACTGATGGGCGATATTGTCTTTAACGACAAAGCCAAATTGCGCCAACTCGAAGCCATTACCCACCCGGCAGCACGGGCCGAGCTATGGCGGCGCGTGGCCTTGGCTTTTCGCAATGCCCATTCGCTCGACCATATTGTGGTGCTAGAGGTCATTCGCCTATTCGAGGGTGGCTATGCTGGTGATTGCGATCAAGTATGGGTGACCCATTGCCCACCCGATATGCAAATTGCGCGGCTGATGCAGCACCGAGGCTTTAACGAGGCCGATGCCCGCACCCGCGTGAACGCCCAAACCCCACAAGCCGATAAACTCGCCAAAGCCGATATCATCATCGACACCTCCGGCAGCATCGCTGACACCCACACACAAGTAGAAAAAGTGCTAAGTTGAAAGTGCTGAGTGCTGAGTGTTGAGTTACGCCTTGACACTTAGCACTTAGCACTTTTTACTCAGCACTCAGCACTCATATGATTGTAGGATTGATTGGTTACCCAGTGACACACAGCCTGTCGGCGGTGATGCACAATGCCGCGTTTGCCCACATCGGCTGGCATGATTGGCGCTATGAATTGTGGAACACCCCCCATGATGAACTGCCCGCCCGCATGGCGGCCCTGCGTGAACGCGCTGATCTTGCCGGATGCAATGTCACCATCCCGCATAAACAAAATGTCGTGCCTTATTTAAATGAGGTCAGCGCCCATGCCCAAGCCATCGGCGCGGTCAATACCATTGTCAAAAAAAATGGCGGGCTGTATGGCGACAACACCGATTGGCTAGGGTGGCTAACCGATTTGCGAACCAATGGCTATATGCCTGATGCCAATACCCATGCAGTGGTGCTTGGGGCGGGTGGCTCAGCCCACGCCATTGTTTATGCGTTGTTACAATGCCACAGCCACATCACCATTGTCAATCGCAATCTGCAACGCGCCCAACATCTGGCCGAGAGCATTGGCGCAACGCAACCCATCACAGTAGCGGCGACGCTGTCAGCGTTGCCGCTGGCAAGCATTGGCTTGGTGGTGAATTGCACCAGCGCCGGCATGTCGCCCAATGACGATGGCACACCTTGGCCGCCGAACATCCCCTTCCCCAAACAAGCCACCCTCTATGACCTTGTTTATAAGCCGCGTATGACGCGCCTGATGCAGCAGGCCAAGGCCGCGAACGCGCACGTGGTCGGCGGCATCGGCATGTTGGTCGAACAAGGCGCAGTGGCTTTTGCCCACTGGACGGGCGTGCCTGCCGAAGCTGTATCTGGCGTGATGTCGCGGGCGATTGTGTGATGAAAAAAACATCGGATGTCTGAGCGCAGATCGTGGCTGTGGCTGGAAGCTGAACTGAGACATCCGATGTTTGTGTGACGCAGTTTGTGTCTGTAGTTGGGGCTTGCGCTGGCAAAACATCGGATGTCTTGACAAGGGTTGCGGCGAAGCTGAGAGCTGCGCTCAGACATCCAATGTTTTGCTAGCGCCCTACCCGCTTCGCCATCAAAATATCGGGCTTGCCAAAACCGTTGGCATCGGGGACCACCCCAACGATGACAAAGCCCAATTTTTGATAAAACTCAAACGGGTGTCGGCGCAAATTACGAATATTTATGATTTTCTCGGCCACATTCGGGTAAAGATCAATCCCCGACAGCGTCGTCATGCCATCTTCGTCATCGGTACCCAATTGCAACGTTAGCCCGCCGCGCCCCTGCACCTGCGTCTCTAAATCCATCACCAAGGCCCGCCCAAGGCCCTGCCCCTGCAAATCGGGCCGCACCACCAACGGATGCAACTCCCACACATTGCCATCATAGCCGCTGATACCGCCGATCCAGCCTAACACCGTGCCAGCATCGTCAACGGCAATACGGCTGATGCGATCAGGCTGCGCCATCGCGGCAACTTCCTCAAGTGCATCATCAAGCTCAGGCCATGCATCGGGCCAATGGTCTTTAAACCCCGCCACCAACATCGCCGCCACCTGTTGCACTGCCAATTGATCGTCTAGCTGTAAATCAATGATTCGCATGTTTTCATTTGGTATATGATGTCAACTATCATGAGCAGCACTTTGCCAACACGTGGCGTATTTCCAAGCCAGCCCATCAAAATAATTGTCACCTTTATTCTACTTAGCCTCATTTATATTATCTCCCAAGCCTTCCCCGACCAAACCGGCATCTTCCCCACTGATTGGAATTTGGGGCTGCGTGAGCCAATCGACCAATTTCAAGATTGGGTCATTCGCAACCGCAGCACCTACCCGCTCTTTGCCTACACCATCGATCCCATTCGCAGCGGGGTCGATATCGCCGTGCGTGGCATCGAAACAGGGCTAGCGGCCTTGCCTTGGGTGGTGTTGGTTGGCGCGTTTGGGTTGGCCGGTTATGTGCTTTCGGGTTGGCGTTTGGCGCTCGGCGCGGCGCTCAGTTTGTTTATTTGTGGCTTATTTGGCTTGTGGCTGCCCAGTTTGCAAACCTTGGCCCTCATGTCATTTTCGGTGCTGCTCTCGTTGGCAATTGGCATCACGATTGGCGTGTTATGCGCCCTCAATAACCGGCTCGAGCGGGCGCTCAGCCCCATTTTAGATGCTATGCAAACCATGCCAGCCTTTGTTTACCTCATCCCGGTCGTGCTGTTTTTTGGCGTGGCGCGGGTTCCGGCTGTCATCGCCACCATCATCTACGCCGTGCCGCCGGTCATTCGGCTGGTCAATTTGGGCATTCGTGAAGTGCAACCAGCGGCGGTAGAGGCCGGGCGGGCCTTTGGCGGCACACGCTGGCAATTGCTCACCAAGGTGCAATTGCCCTTGGCCTTGCCCGCCATTTTGGCCGGGGTCAACCAAACCATCATGATGGCCCTTGGCATGGTCGTGATCGCAGCGATGGTCGGCGCATCGGGCTTGGGGCGCGAGGTCTTTTTGGCGCTGCAACGGCTCAAGGTCGGGCAAGCCTTCGAGGCCGGTCTCGCCATCGTCTTGCTCGCCATCATGCTCGACCGGCTGAGCGAGGCGCTCGGCAATATCGACCTAACCGCCCCGCGTGACCCATCCCCCCAAGCGCGGCTGCGGCGCTGGGCAGGGCCGCTGGGGTTGATGGGGCTGGTGCTGGCGGCGGCGCTAGTGTTGCCGCGTGAGTTTCCAGAGTCATGGCAAATCGGCATTCGCGATGGGGTCGATGTCGCCATTGCTTGGCTGCGCGACCACGCCACCCCCCTCACCGACCCGCTAAATGAAGCGTTGATCAATTATTTGCTCAACCCCATGCGCGAGCTGCTGTGGACGATTTTGCCTTGGCCCGTCACCATCGCCATTGTAGCGGCCATCGCCTATTTTGTCGGCAATTGGCGCTTGGCCTTGGGCAGCGCCATCGGTCTATTTTTTATCGGCTTGTTTGGCATGTGGGAACAATCGATGGAGACGCTCAGCCAAATCCTCGTCACCACGTTTGTCACCATGCTGCTGGCCATCCCGATCGGGGTATTGGCCTCGCAATATGACACGGTGCGGCGCTTGCTGCGACCCATCCTCGACTTTTTGCAAACCGTGCCAACCTTCGTCTATCTCGTGCCCGTCATTATGCTGTTTGATGTCGGGCGCGTGCCCGGCCTGATCGCCTCGGTGCTCTACGCCATTCCGGTCGGCATCAAACTCACCGATCTCGGCATTCGGCAGGTTGAACCCGCCACCGTCGAGGCCGCCCGCGCCTTTGGCAGCACCCGCCTACAAACCATCCGCAAGGTGCAATTGCCGCTGGCCCGCACCGCCATCGCGCTCTCGATCAACCAAATGATCATGATGGTGTTGGCGATGGTGATTATTTCGGGCATGGTCGGCGGCGCTGGCTTGGGGCTAGAGGCCATCACCGGCATGGCCCGCAGCCAAACCGGTCAGGGCATCGAGGCCGGTCTCGACATCGTTATTTTGGCGATTATCATGGATCGCATTACACAGGCGTGGGCGCGTAGAGGGTAAATTAAAACCTCGGAGGTCTTGAAGACTTCCGAGGTTTCAAATTCACCCGCGCCGCGCCACCTCTTGCCGCACAATGGGTGCAACCTTGGTGCCAAGCAACTCGATAGCGTGCATCAATTGGGCGTGTGGCAACGTGCCGACGCTAAGTTGCAGCAAATGACGCTGATGCTTGAAAATGGCGTGCTGATACAAAATCTTCTCGGCTACCTCTTGTGGGTTACCCACCGCCAAATGCCCGCGCAACACCCGCGAAGCCTCATATTGGGCGCGTGACATGGGCGGCCAGCCGCGCTCACGCCCAATCTTGTTCATCACCGCCGCCACCGATGGGTAAGATTCATCCGAAGCTTGCCGCGAGTCATCGGCGATGTAGCCATGTGAGTTGATGCTGACGGCCAGTTTTGCCGGGTCATGCCCGGCATGACGCACCGCGTCCCAATACAAATTCACCAGCGGCGCAAATCGGGCTGGCTCGCCGCCAATAATTGCCAAAGCCATCGGCAAGCCCAATGTGCCGGCCCGCACCACCGATTCAGGCGTGCCACCCACCGCCACCCATACCGGCAATGGCGTTTGCAGCGGGCGCGGGTAAACCGCCAAATCTTTCAGCGCTGCGCGATGTTTGCCCGCCCATGTCACCCGCTCGGCCTCGCGCAATTTGAGCAACAAGCCCAATTTTTCGCTAAATAGCTCGTTATAGTGGTGCAGATCGTAGCCAAATAATGGAAATGACTCGATAAATGAGCCACGTCCGGCCACAATTTCGGCCCTCCCATCCGAAAGCAAGTCGAGGGTGGCAAAATCTTGAAACACCCGCACTGGGTCATCCGAGCTAAGCACCGTCACGGCGCTGCCAAGGCGTATGCGCTTGGTGCGGGCAGCAGCGGCGGCCAAAATCACCGCTGGGGCCGACGACATATATTCGGCACGGTGATGCTCGCCCAAGCCATACACATCTAACCCCACTTGGTCGGCCAATTCAATCTCTTCGATCAGGTCGTGCAGACGTTGGGCCGGGCTAACGATCTGCCCCGTCACGGGGTCAGGGGTGCGCTCGGCAAAGGAGTAAATGCCGATTTCAAAGGCAGGGAGTATGGGTTGGGTTTCGGGCATAAAGATGAAAATTATATCGGTCAAATAAACTCAATTAATACATATGCTGGAAGCCGCTGCAAGCAGTAAATATAGTAATATTGATCATATGAAAATCACGCTAGATTTGCCCCCTCCACTCTTATATACTGCAAAAGCACTTTCGGCAATGCGCGGCGAGTCGCTCAAAGATTTTGTCATTTCGGCAATTCAAGCGCGAATCAACAGCCTGCAAAATAAACCCGACACGATTATTACGCCAGCATGGATGACGCATGTGGGCGAACTTGCTGAGATAAAAGACGAAATCCAGCACATTCAATCCAATATTGATGCTGAATTTGGTATTTTTGCCTCAAACTCGGTATGCTAAAATTACCCACACGCCCCCGTAGCTCAATGGATAGAGCGTCGGCCTCCGAAGCCGCAGGTCGCAGTTCGAGTCTGCGCGGGGGCAACTTTCCTCATCAGCCAATCTCAACCCAAATACGCCCCATGCTGCGCCACCAGGTCAAAAATTGGGCAATCGGCTGTGGGCATAACATGGCTTCATCAATCATCGGCACGGCAGGGTCAACCGCCAAAATATGGCTGGGGGTATAGCCCACCAACACTTTGGCGTGTGCCCAAGGTTGCCAGCGTTTGCCATTGCGATAAGTCCATTGCCCAATGATGGGGATGATGACTTTGCCATTGTTTAAGGCGGCTTTTAGCTGATCAAATTTGCCCCACACATGTAATTTGGCCGGAATGCCTTGTTCACCCAGATAACGTGCAAATGCGCCCGGCAGGGTGGCGGCTTGCGGGGGAAATCGGTTGACGACAGGCAACATTTGCCGACGGCGCGGTTTCCATTCAACAAAACGGCGCGACAATTCGGCGGCAACGACATCGCCATCAAAACGTGGCTCACCCAGCACGATATTGGCGGCAATGGCAATGCTAAATGGGCCACAATGATTTGGTGAGCCGCCCGCCCGCAATTGGTATTGATGATATTGCGCCACATCGGCGCGGACAAAGGTGCTGGGCAAAGCCATGAAATTGGCAAACCTCAATTTTTACGCTTTTGGCGGTATCACTTCGTTACGGCGACAGCCGCAATCGCGCATCGGCCCGTCGCCACAGCCAACGCCCGATCCACCAAAACATCAGCGCCAGCAAAACCACCGCCGCACCGATCATCATGGTGCAAGTGATCCAAAATTCGACCGGGTATAAACGAATAAGCGTGTCGTCGATATAAAACAGGTAGCTATCGCCCGCGAAAAACAATTGGTGGAACTTGGTAAAAGCCCAGTCCCAAGCAAAAATGGCAAACAGCAAAATAAACCCGACAATAAACAGTGTTGCTTTGCTCCCCAATGAGAGCGCCTTGCCCAAAGTCAGATCAGCATTAAGTAGCCACAAGGCAATAATACCTGTGATAAATAAAATGCTGAGAAAGGTATGCAGCGGCCACATCCAACGAATTACCACAGCAACATCGGCCAAATGCTGAATTTCGCGGTCGTTAAACACTTGGCTGCCATCGGCAAAACGCGGTTTTTTGAGAATGCTGACCCCTTCTACCCCCACCACCGCCTTTAGCCCCAAATTGCCCAATTGCAAGCGTTCATCTTTGCTAAAGCCAAATTGATCGGGCGGCACCCACGGCAATGAATATTGAAATGGCACGATCCACGGCTGCATGGTGACACGCGCTGGCAAGATCAGCAAGATAAAGGGCATCAACACAACCACAAGTAGG
>CAZLOF010000052.1:0-13421 GCA_964560745.1 uncultured Thermoflexus sp. | reverse complement strand
TAAGGCAAGGGTCTGCAAAATCTTTATGCGTGGGTTCAATTCCCACCGTCGCCTTAAGGCGCGATATGTAACAATATCGCGCTTTTTTTGTTTTCGGTTCAGCCACCAATCAAAATCGACATCAACATCACCTGATCGCCCTCATGTAACGCCGTATCAAGCTCGGTTTGTTCACCATTCACGGCAGCCATCCGTGCCAATTCGGGGGGCAGTTTCATCGCGGTAATCACATCAGTCACTGTCGCGCCATCGGCAATGACCAATGGCAACGGTAAAGATCGATTTGGCCCCGGGTGATATGGGCGTAATAGGCCATAAAGTTTGACTGAAATATTCATTTTGAAAGGATAAAGGGTGAGGGTGAAGGGTTAGGGATTAGGGAAATAGTTTATCAGCAAAATATTTTCAATTCTTCATCCTTCATCCTTCATCTATAATTCATCTTATGCCAAACGGAACTACTGGACGCATTTTGCATGTTGATTTGACCCACGCAAAGACGTGGATAGAGAACCCAAGTGAAGCCTTTTACCGCAAATATATGGGCGGGTCAGCGATGGGTTTATATTATTTGCTCAATGAAATGAAGCCCGGCATCGACGCGCTCGATCCAGACAACATTCTCACCATGATGTTATCGCCACTCACTGGCGCACCTGTCAGCGGGCAAAGCCGCATGACGATTAACTGCAAATCGCCCCTCGCACACGGTATTGCAGATTCACAAGCCGGTGGTTTTTTTCCCGCCGAAATGAAATTTGCTGGGTTTGATGGCGTGGTTGTGCGCGGCAAATCAACTACACCGGTGTATTTGTGGCTGCACGACGGGCAAGCCGAGTTGCGCGATGCCAGTGCCATGTGGGGCAAAACCACCGGCGATGCCGAAGCACTCATTCGCAAAGAATTGGGCGATGACAAAATTGAAGTAGCCCAAATTGGCCCAGCAGGCGAAAATTTGGTGCGCGTCGCCGCCATTATGAACATGAGCAACCGCGCCGCTGGCCGCACCGGTGTTGGGGCCGTGATGGGCAGCAAAAACCTCAAGGCCATTGCTGTGCGCGGCAAAAGCAAACGTTTGCCCGTGGCAAATGCCAAGGCCCTCAACGAGATCGCAAAAACGGGTGCAAAAGATGTCGAGGCCAACCCCGACATGCATGGGTTGCATTTGCATGGCACGGCTGGTGTGGTGGTCGGCCAACACATTGGTGGCACATTGCCCACCCGCAACTATAACGAAGGGCAATTTGAAGGCTGTGAATCAATCGGCGGCGAATTGATGACCGAGACGATTTTGAAAGAGCGCGACACATGTTATTCATGCGCGGTCAAGTGCAAGCGTGTGGTTGAAACTGAGTTTAACGGGCGCAAAGTTGACCCATTTTATGGCGGGGCTGAATATGAAAGCATCGCCACCTTCGGCTCATATTGCGGCATCGATGACCTACATGCGGTGTCGCTAGCCAACCAATTATGCAATGAATATGGCATGGATACGGTCGGCTGTGGCGCAACCATTGCATGGGCCATGGAATGTTATGAGAATGGGTTGTTGACCGAAGCACAGGTTGGCTTCCCGCTCAAATTTGGCGATGCCAAGGCCATGATTCGCATGACCGAAATGATCGCCGCCCGCGAAGGGTTTGGCGATGTGTTGGCCGATGGCTCGGAACGCGCCGCCAACCGGCTCGGCTTTGGGCACGATTACCTCATTACCAGCAAAGGCACCGAAGCCCCCGCCCACATGCCGCAAAAGAAGCGCTCGCTTGGCCTCATTTACGCCGTCAACGCCTTTGGCGCTGATCATCAATCGAGTGAACATGATGGACAGGTAGAGGAAGGCGCAGGTGAAAGCTATATGAAGCGGCTTGCGTTGCTCGGTTTTAATGAGCATTTGCCCAAAGGCAGCCTCGGCTCAGAAAAGGTGCGCTATGCCTATGAAACCCAAAAACTCTATTCGTTCCTCGATAGCGCCGATTTGTGCCAATTTGTATATGGCCCAGCTTGGACGCTGTTTGGCCCACAAGAAACCGTGAATGTGGTGAAGGCCATCACTGGTTGGGAAGATTTTGATATTGCTGAAATGCAACAAATTGGCGAGCGCCGTTTAGCCATGATGCGTGCCTTTAACGCCCGCGAAGGCCTGACCCGCGCCGACGACAAATTGCCCAAGAAGTTTTATAAGGCGCTCAAAGGTACCGGCCCCACCGCTGGCGTGGCCTTGGTTGAGGCCGATATTGAACGCGCCAAAGACAATTATTATGCCTTCGCTGGTTATGATGCGACGAGCGGCAACCCTTCGGTAGCCAAAATGGCGGCGTTGGGTTTAGATTGGGTATAGTTGGTTGATTAGTTGGGTAGTTGATTGGTTAATTGGTTAAGTATAGGCTTATAACTCGTAAGTCATCATTCAACCAATCAACCAATCAACTTATTCCGTATGACAAACATCCGCCTCATCACCCAAACTACACCGGCCTTGCTTGATGGGTTGTGTCAATTGCTCATCGATAGCGTCAATGGCGGGGCATCCGTTGGGTTTCTCGCGCCACTCAGCCACGCCAAAGCCCTGCACTATTGGCAGAGCGTGTTTGCGACACTTGGCCCCGATCTGGTTTTGTGGGTGGCCGAAAATGACGAGCAAGTGCTTGGTTCGGTGCAATTGTCGCTATGCCAAAAAGAGAATGGGCTTCATCGTGCCGAGGTGCAAAAATTATTTGTGCATAGCGGCGCTCGCGGCGGCGGTATCGCCTCAAAGCTGATGCAAACCTTAGAAGCCTATGCGCTACAGGCCAATCGCAGTTTATTAGTGCTCGATACCGAAGCTGGCTCAAACGCCGAAAAGCTGTATCAACGGCTGCAATATCAACGGGTCGGCGAGATTCCCAATTACGCCAAAAGCTCAGATGGCACGTTGCGTGCGACGGCTTATTATTACAAATTAATTACAAAATAAGTGCAATATGAAAGTACCCCAAATCGTCATTTTGGCTCTCATTAGCATCGTTGCTGCTTTCTATGTCGGCCTGATCGATTACGAAACGAAATCAATATGGCAGCTTTTCAACGCTGAAAATTTTCCATTTATGATCTTTTTCAGCGCTTTTGTGTTTAGCCTACTCAACCTATCCCTTTGGCTCATCTCAGCGTTGTCACGCTGCATCTCATATTTATTGGCAAGGCGCTAAGCCTAGCCATGCCCCAAATAAATTTGCTGCACGATTGGGTTATTGGCGAGATCGCTGGCAATACCTTCTAGCTTCACCACGCCATTCTCTAGCACATAGGCGCGGTCGGCCAATTTGAGGATTTGGCGAGCATTTTGCTCGACAATCAACACAGTAGTGCCTTGGGCTGGCAATGCTGCCACCACCCGAAAAATTTCTTTCACGATCAAAGGAGCCAGCCCCACAGAGGGTTCATCCAACATCAAAATACGTGGTTGCGCCATGAGGCCGCGCCCAATTGCCACCATTTGCTGCTGCCCGCCCGACAATGTGCCAGCCAATTGGTTTTGGCGTTCACGCAAAATGGGAAACAAGTCATACACCCGCTCAACATCGGCCTCAATTTCAGCTTTTTTAGCCGAGGTATAACGCGAATAACTGCCCATCAGCAAATTCTCTTTGACCGACATGCCGCCGAATAATTGGCGATGCTCAGGCACAAGCGCTATACCATGCCCAACCCGATTTTCGGCATTCAGCCCATTCAGCACTTTTCCAGCCAATTGCACTTGTCCACTTTGGGCTTGCATCAAACCGCTCAAGGTCTTGAGCAACGTGGTTTTGCCTGCGCCATTGGCCCCAATCACGGCCACAAATTCGCCTTCATTCACCTGCAAATTCACATTACGCAATGCTTGTATTTTGCCGTAGCTGGCACTTAAATCGGTAACAGATAACAGAGACATAGTTGGAAGGATGAAGGATGAAGAATGAAGAATGAGGAATTAATTTTTATCCTTCATCCTTCATCCTTCATCCTTTCAAAGTTATTCGTCTTCGCCCAAATAGGCTTTGATTACATCAGGGTTGGCCTGCACTTCGCTCGGTGGGCCTTTGGCGATGAGTTCGCCATAATTGAGCACGGCGACATAATCGGCCAACTGCATCACCAACCGCATATCATGCTCGACCAGTAGCACAGTAATGCCTTCATCGCGTATTCGGCGAATGACGGTCATCAGCGCATCGCGTTCAGTGCTGCTCAGGCCGGCGGCTGGCTCGTCTAACATCAACAAACGGGGCGATGTCGCCATCGCACGCGCAATCTCTAACACCCGTTGTTGCCCAAAAGCCAAATTGCCAGCCAATGTTCCAGCGCGGTCGCCCAAGCCAACCAGGTCGAGCCAATATTTGGCTTTGGCTTTGGCCGCATTTTCTTTGCTAGCCACGCCCGGCAAACGCAACATGCTTGCCACAAAGCCAGAGGCATGATCGCGCATCTCGCCGCCTACCATCACGTTTTCGATTAAGGTTAATTGTGGGAATATTTGCAAATTCTGCCATGTGCGAGCGATGCCCATATGGGCGATTTGATGCGGCAATTTGCCATTAAGTGGTGTTGCACCAAATGTCACTTGGCCCGCCGTAGGCGTATATACCCCACAGCACGCATTAAAAAATGTGGTTTTGCCTGCCCCGTTTGGCCCAATAACGGCGCTAATTTTGCCCGACTCAAAGGCCAAGGTCACATCTTTTAGCGCCATAATACCGCCAAATTTCATGGTGAGGTTTTGCGTTTGCAATAACATAGTAGTGGGTGGAGGTGGGTGTTTAAGAGTTGAGGGTTGAGAGTTGAGGGTTCAGAATTAATCACTCTCAACTCTCAACTCGTAACCCTCAACCTATTGCTTCTTGCGTTTGGTAAATGTGGGTAACAGACCTTCGGGCATGAAAATCATGACAATAATCAAAATCGTGCCAAAAATCATTAACTCAAATTGGGTAATGCTGGGAATTTTAACGATTGAATTGAGCACATCAGGCAAGGCTTTAATGGCTTGCGACAACCCCCAAATAAAGGCAGTGCCCAAAGCCGCACCCCACACCGATGACACCCCGCCGATCACCGCCATCACCAACATCTCAACCGAAATGGTAAATTCAAAGGTATCGGGCGTAATTGAGCCAACATAATGTGCATATAAACTGCCTGCAATGCCGCCCAACACCGCCGACAGCACAAATACGCGCAATTTTGCCGTCGCCGTATCTACGCCCAACATTTCGGCCCCAATTTCGCTTTCGTGCAAGGCCCGCAGCGCCCGCCCCGGGCGTGAGCGCACCAAATTGAGCGCCAAAACAATCACCAGCAGCAAAATAACCAACACCAAATAATAATAACCGGCTTCAGATTTGAGCGCGTCGCCAAAAAACTCGAATCGCGGCACATTGCGCATCCCCGATGACAAGCCCGTCCATTCCCATTGTTTGAGCAAGGCCGCCACAATAATGCCAAAACCCAGTGTGCCAATAGCTAAATAATGCCCGCTTAGGCGCAAAATCAAGCTACCAATTAGCCAACCCACCAAACCACTCATTGCGCCCGCTGCCAATAGCCCCACCCACGGCGACAAATTAAATTTGGTGGCGACAATCGCGCTGGCATAAGCCCCAATCGCACAAAAACCCGCCTGCCCCATCGATGGCTGACCGGCATAACCTGAAAATAAGGCGAGGCCGATCACGGCAATGGCATACACCCCTGCAAAGATAAATGTGCCGAGCAATTGTTTCGATTCTGACAACAATGGCACAAGCGCAAGTGCAAAACCCACCACTAAAACAGGAATAAAGGATCGAAAACGCATCTTTAAAAATTACGAATTACGAATTATGAATTACGAATTAAAGATTAACAATTACTTATCATCAATTGGACTTACGCAATATTTCACCACAAAGCACACAAAAAATCTTTGAGTGCTTCGTGTGCTTTGTGGTGAAATATTTTTCATACACGCAAGTCCTAATCAATTCGTAATTATTCTGGCTAGAGTCCAAATCGTTTGCCGCCAAGACCGCTGGCGCCGCGAAAACGGCGAATGACCAACACCGCGAGCAAAATAACAAAGGCAATGGCTTCGCGCAGGCTGGCCGGGTTTACTTTGCCTAATAATGGCATCTCCATTTGCGGCAAACCACCGATCACGGCCTCGACAATACCGAGCAACAAGCCGCCCCAAATGGCCCCCACCGGGTTGGCGATGCCGCCCATGATGGCCGAGACAAAGCCACGCAACCCCAACCCCAAACCCATTGTATAAAGCACCGGTTGCATCGGGGCAATAATGGCCCCGGCCAAAGCCGCAATACCAGCGCTGAGCATAAAGGCAATCAATGACATCCGCGACAACGGCACACCCATTAATCGGGCCGAATCCGGGTTCATAGCGCAGGCACGTAAAGCACGGCCAGTCATGGTGAGGTTAAAAAAGAAATATAAGCCCAAAACCGTCAAAATAAGCGCGATAACAATCCAAAATGATTGGGTTTGCACAATCACCTCACCCAGCCGCAGTGAATCACCAGTGACATTTTCAAGCCCCATGTTTTTTAGGGTGCGCCCGGGCAAAAAGGCCGGTGTCGAGGTCGGGTCAACACCCCACATCAGGTTGCCAAATGCGCGTAACACAATCGACACACCCATGCTAATAATGATGAGCGTTTGCACCGAAGCGCGTCGGTCGATGGCCGGTCGAAAAGCCAAGGTATAAGCCAATCCTCCAATAACCCCTGTGGCAATAAATGAAACCAATAACCCCAGAAAAACAGCAAGGCCAGCCCCAATTGACTGCGCCACCAAGTCAACTACAGCCACAAAAATCAACGCGCCAAGCATTAAAAATTCGCCTTGCGCCAAATTAATCACATTTGAAACGCTGTAAATAACGACAAACCCAAGCGCAATTAAGGCATAAATTGCACCAAGTGAAATACCCAACACAATAAGTTGGGGGAACGTTGCGAGGAAGATTTCCAAGACAGTAGTTCAGTAGTCAGTAGTCAGTAGTCAGATCAAAACCAATCTGACTACTGACTACTGACTACTGTCATCTGATACTCTACTTAATCAGTTGAAACTTTTCGTTTTTAATTTCGGCCAAAACCAATGAATCATTAGGCAAACCGTTGTGGTTATCTTTGACATAGGTAAAAATGCCGGTAATACCCACAAACTGCTTGCCCGATTCCAACGTCTCTTTAAGTTTCACGGTATCGGAGCCAGAAGTTTCGAGCGCACGCACCACTTGCATAAACCCATCATAAGCATGACCACCAAAAGTCGATGGGTCGGTGTTATAAGCAGCGCGCCATTCTTTATCATATTGGGTCAACAAAGCCTTTTGTGGGTGACCATCCGGCACTTCATTCACCACGATAATGCGTCCAATTGGCAAACGTGCGCCATTGGCGGCGGTTCCGGTTGTCTTAATAAACGGAGTTGGGTTGCCAATGCCATGGCTAAAGAAAATAGGGGTCTTTGCACCAAGGTTCGCCCAATTTTTCACCACCACAGCGGCAGGGTTTACCGTCGTCCATACTACCATGCCTTGTGGCTTGGTGGCATCGGCTGCCGAGATCTGGCTGCTTACGTCGGTGTCTGTCGTAGCAAAACCGCCCTCATAGGTAATTTCAACTTCGCCCTTGTCCTTCAATTTGCGCCATTCATCGCGCCCACCTTGCCCAAAGGCAGTAGTATCGTGCAAAATGGCGATCTTCTTAATCCCTTGGGCCTTGAAATATCCGGCAAGTGAAGCCGCGCCATTGGCATCATTTTGGGCCGTTTGGAACATATAAGGTGAAGCGCTAGGCACGGCGATGCCTGCAGCAACAGCCATCACCGGAATCTTAGACTCGGTAGCAATAGGCGCAACCGCCAACGCCGAAGCGGTGCTGGTGGGGCCAACAACAGCCAACACTTTTTTATCGACCAAGGCCTTCATACCAACTGTATTTTTGGCAGGGTCACTTTCACCATCATAGACTTCGAGCTTAATCTCGTGCATCTTACCATCTGGGCCTTTCACGCCGCCAGCATCATTAATTTTTTTGGCATACAGTTCAACCGTTTTTTTTGATGGATCACCCAATGCTGAACTGGGGCCGTTTAGGTCTACCAACACGCCAATAACATACGGATCGCCCTTGGCCCCGGCAGCAGGGGCAACCGGAGCAGCGGGCTTGGCTGGCTCAGCCGGTTTAGCGGGAGCCGCGGTCGGCTGGGCGCAAGCCGCCAACGTGACAGATAACAGACATGCAATGCTTAAAAATTTTGTTGTGTTCATTAATTCTCCTCCAAATAACATAAAGCTAAATTATTTGGCATTGTGTCCTCTCACAATGCATCCTAATTTTACTCTAAGAATGCGGTTACATTCAATATTTATAATTTATAATTTGTGCGTCTTATGCCACAGAAAATCATTATTCCCAGCCATACCGAGATTTATGCAAAATTAATGATGCGAACAAGTCAATGTCGCATTTTGATGTTTGCGGGGTTGCCCGGCGTGGGCAAAACGCTCATGTTGCAACAAGCGGCGATGATGGCCCAACTGGGTGGCCGAAATGTGTATTTGTTGCAATGGGATGTGGCGCGGATGGCGTTTGAAACGCCCGAAATTTTGGCGCGTTACCCAGAAATTGATGGCGCTACCCACATAGCCATTCGCAAAGCCACTGGGCGTTGGGCACGTCAAGCCATTGCCAATTGGCAACACACGCACCCCGACCCCAAAGATATGTTGCTGGGTGAATTACCGATTATTGGCAACCGGCTGGTTGAATTGGTCGAGCCAAACAATGATGCCGCCGAAGCTGTGCTAAACGACGCGCAAACTCACTTCGTCATCCCGGTGCCATCCAATGCCGTTCGGCAAGCCATCGAACAAGCCCGCCAAAACAGCATTGCCGCCCCCAAACACGCCCGCGAAAGCGCCGATGCCCCGCCCAATGTTTTGCAAGCCTTGTGGCATGACCTGCACACCCTCGCCGTAGATTTGGGGTTTGTGGCAGCAAATAACAGCCCCACCCCACCCGCTTATGACGCGCCAGTTTATGCCAAAACTTTTCAATATTTATTACGCCACCGCAAAAACGAGGTGTTATGGGTGAATGAGGCATTCGCAACCCAAGGGTCGGCTTATGATCTTGAGGGCATTGTTGGCGAATTAGCTGCATCGCCAAGCGAAGTGGCAGCTATTCTCAGGTGATATGGATTCAGTAAACCAAGCCTCACCCAAAACTCTTGCTGAGCACGTCGTCGAGCATATTCGAGAAGGGGTGTTATCGGGCAAATTTGCACCCGGCGAACGACTAGACCAAGCCCAACTGGCGCAAAATTTAGGGATCAGCCTCATCCCCGTGCGCGAAGGGTTACGTCAGCTTGAGTCAGAAGGGCTAGTGCGGCTTGAGCCAAGACGCGGGGCTTTTGTGGCTGAGCGCTCGGCAGATGAAGTGCGCGAAATTTCGCGCATCCGCGAGGCACTTGAATCGTTAGCGACCCAATTAGCCGTTCCCAAATTAAACCCAGCCCAACACAAACAATTACTCGCCATTTTAAAGAGCATGGAGCTATCGATTCAACAACAAGACATGCCGACCTATCATGCGGCAAACCGCGAATTTCATTTTGCTATCTATGATGCAGCCCAATCACCTTTGTTAATGCGCATGATTCAAACCTTATGGGAGCGCAATCGTTTATACCGCCAGCGCAATGTCTTTATGCAAGAACAAGCCAAAAAATCACTCGACGAACATATCGCCATTTATAACGCTTGTGTTGCCCAAAACGCAGATCTGGCCAGCAACCTCATGCGTGAGCATGTGCGTGATGCCACTGAGCAAATTTTGGCCAAACTAGCAAAGTAGCAGAGGCAAAGTGGCAGAGTTGCAGGTGGCAGGTTGCAAGTTGCGAAATGGCAGAGAATAAAGAAATACGAAGACTTTGCCACATGCAACCTGCAACTTTGCTACTTTGCCACCTGCTACTTTGCCCCCTGCCCCCCTGCCTCCTGCTCATGTTTTCGCAGCAAATCATTAAAATAGGCCACCTGCAATGCCCGCGATTCTTGCTCAAGCTGAGCTGCAAATGCAAC
Source organism: uncultured Thermoflexus sp. (assembly GCA_964560745.1). Lineage (GTDB taxonomy): Bacteria > Chloroflexota > Anaerolineae > J036 > Brachytrichaceae > AQU-03. Next base: position 3,316 of record CAZLOF010000052.1, on the reverse strand, counting down.
ATTACCCGCCCGAATTTCAGCCAAACAGCGCACTTGCAAGGCACGGGCCGAAGTTAGGCTAATGATGGCATAAATCTTGCGTGCCTCGGCGCTCATCCAAGGCGCACGCACCGCCAGCAAGCCCTCAATGCCTTTGCTCATCGCATCATAAATTAAAGCAGAGGCTTGAGCCAATTCTGAGCCGGGCGGTGCGCTCATCACCACCACCGAAAAAGATACATGGGCTTTGCTATAAGCTAACAGCCCATCGTAAATACGGTTAATAATGGCTTCGGGCGCAAGCGACATAATATCTCCCCTAAAACCGGCATACACACCCAACATGCCATCTAAATAACGTTGAGTCAGGGCTTGCAATATCTCAAACTTGTTTGCAAAAAACTGATACACCGAGCCAATCGACACCCCCGCAGCCAGAGCAATATGATTCGTCGTCATCGACTCATAACCCTGTTCTCCAATAAGACGCTCGGCGGCATCTAAAATTTCGGCAACTCGTTGTTGCCCGCGTGATTGCACTGGCACACGGCGCGATTGGGGTAAAACATCTTTTTCCATAAAATGAAACCAAACTGAGTGTTTGCAATGAAAATGGCGAAACCCCTTGACAAAGCGAGTAATTACTCATATTATAACATGAGCAATTGCTCACAAATCATGAATACCTCAGCCACACTCGGTGCCACGCGCACCTTCCCCACTCATAAAGGGCACCCGATCATCGGTTCAATGTTGGATTTTAGAAATGACCCAGTGGCGTTATTGCAACGCGCATGGAAACAGCATGGCGATGCCTTCACTGCCAACATTGGGCCGCGTAAATTTGTGGTGGTATCGCACCCTAAATTAGCAACCGAAGTGCTGATTGAACGTAAAAATGTTTTTAAACGCTCAAATATTTTTGAAGGCGGCACACCATTAACCTATGTGCTTGGCCTTAGCCTCATCACCACCGATGGCGATGGCTGGTTGGCCAAGCGACGGTTGATGCAACCGGTTTTTCATCGCCAACGTATTGCCAATATGAGCGACAAAATGGTGGCAGCAGGCACAAGTATGTTGGCCCGTTTGGATCAACATGCGGCTGCGGGAAACGAAGTAAACCTAAGCGAAGAAATGAAAGTAGTGACACTCGACATCATTAACCAAACCATGTTTAGCACCAATGTCTTGCCCGAAATCGACAGAATTGGGCACACCATTGACAACAGCTTAACTTGGATTGCGGGGCGCATTAGCAACCCATTGCAATTGCCCGCCCGTTGGCCAACCCCAGCCAACCGCAAGTTTTGGTCGAATCGTGCTCAGATGGACGAATTTCTCTATCGCATTATTCGTGATCGCCGCGCCGCAGGCGAACAACAAGCCAAAGGCGATTTGCTTGATATGTTGCTGGCTGCACGAGATGAAGATACCCATTTGGGCATGGATGATGAGCAAGTGCGCAACGAAGTAGCTGGCATTTATGGCGCAGGCCACGAAACAACCGCCGTTGCCCTCACTTGGGCATGGCATACACTTAACCAACACCCAGAGGCGCTACAAAAATTGCAAGCCGAAGCCAACCGTGTGCTTGGTGCAGGTGCGGCTGGTCGCGCCCCGACCCTAGCCGACCTGCCCAATTTACCCTATGCCTTGGCCTGTTTTGAAGAAACCATGCGGCTCTACCCACCTGTGCCATTAACCGTGCGGGCGGCCTATGAAGATACTGAAATTGACGGCATCCCCGTGCCTCAACGCATGGGGGCATTAATCGCCATCCACAACATTCATCGCCACCCCGAATTTTGGGCCGACCCCGAGGCCTTCCAGCCCGAGCGGTTTGCGCCTGAAAACAAGAGTAAGTTGAACCGCAATGCCTACATCCCGTTCCTTACCGGCCCCCATATGTGCATCGGTAATAATTTTGCTTTGATGGAAGGCCAATTGTTATTGGCAATGATGACCCAACGCTACCATGTGCGCGAAGTGCCAAACCAAATAGTGCAACGCCAAGTCGCCGTCACCATGCGCCCCAAAGGTGGGCTGTGGGTGAGGTTTGAGAAACGTTGAGAAGCCATGAGCCATGAGCTATGAGCTTTGACGCATGGCTCACGGCTCATGGCTCACGGCTCATGGCTCACGACTTCTTAGCTCACGGCTTCTTAGCTCACGGCTCAAAACTAAACCACAAACCGCCCGGGGTTGAGCAAGCCCTGCGGGTCAAATTCGTGTTTAATGCGTTGCATGATGTCGCGGCCCCGCACATCATTGCCCCAAATTGCGAGTTTGCCGCGCAAAGCCTCGGGCGCGCCCATAACCATAAGGCGCGGGTGTTGCGCCAAAAGCGCAGTGTGAAATGCCTGCAAATTAGCGTTTGCCCCACGCACCCGTAAATAGGCTACCCCATTGGTGGCGCGGGCATTCAGCGTGAGGGTGAGGGCACGTTGGGCCGACAATTTTTGCGCCAAGGCCAAGGCCCCGCCCAGTTGGCTGGGCAAACACGCCAATTTAAGCGCCAGTTTGTCGGGCTGCAAGTCGGCAACTTGGTTTAAATCGGCCACATAGGCCCAAAATGTATCATGCTGGTTGCCATGCAGCACCGTCAATGCATTGCTGCCTAACCCTTTTGCCAAGGCCGGAATATCGCGCTCGTGACGGGCAACGGCCTCGGGCAAGCCGTCGGTTAAAACTGCAATCTCAATTTGAGTAGTCAGCGATACCCCATTGTGTTTTGCATCATAAATCAGCTCAACGGCGGCGGGGGTAAATTGGCTGGCTTGCAGAGCATCAACCAGTTTAAACGCCGCTGCAAGTGACTCGAACCCAATGCGCAGGGTTGCCGCCGCACGTGGACGCGGCAATAATTTGAAATTGGCGCGGGTGATGATGCTAAGTGTGCCATAACTGCCATGATATAGCTTCATCATGTCATAGCCGCTCACATTTTTCACGGTCATACCGCCTGCTTTGCTGATGCGCCCACTGGCCTCGACCACATGCGCCCCCAAAATCAGATCGCGCAAGGTACCATACCCCAAACGGCGCGGGCCATCGGCAGCCACAGCCAGCGCACCGCCAATCGTGCAACGCTCGGGCAAGGGCACATCGAGCGGCAACATCTGCCCATTTGGGCGCACAATTGCGTCGAGTTCGGCAAAAGTCATACCGGCCTCAACCCCAATCACCATGTCATTTGGCTCATATTCAATCACGCGGTTTAGGCCGCGCATATTGATGGTGATGATTTCACGGCCATTGGCGGCGATGAGATTGCCGATGCTTTGATGCGTACCGCCGCCTTGCGGCACAATCACGGCATTGGTCTCATGTGCAT
>CAZLOF010000051.1:12989-13572 GCA_964560745.1 uncultured Thermoflexus sp. | reverse complement strand
GTGGTGTATCGAACTGAAAGCGCCTGTAAAACACCTTGATTTAATCGCCCAAGCAGGGTTAAGCCAGCACTACAAAACACAAACAACATCATTAATAGCCATGGTAATGCCAGCTCAAATAAATCGCTTTTTCTTAATCGTATCCATTCTTTAAAACAAAGGAATGCGCCAATAATGCCTATCAATCCCCATGTTGCAGCAACGCCCATAACCGCAAAATCAAACAGGCTATAAGCAGTTGTCACCTCACGGGCCCCACCAAAAGAAAGCGGACTACCCAAATAAACCAATAAATAAGCAACAGCTGGTAAAAGGTGTGTAAACACATAGGCGATCGAACCGGCTTGAGAATCATTTACCTCAAAACCAATGAAATAGACAGCTAACACGATTAAAGAGGCAACAAACCAAAGGATGGGATAGCGTCGGTCATGCCATACCAATAAAATCCCAATGCCGATCACAAACCAAAGCACTAACGAGTAAGCCAAAATTGAGCCAAGCATTAGCAATAGCATCAGGGCAAAACTGCGGCGTGAATTTTTATATTGAATGAGTAATATAAGACAGGCGACGAAAAAAA
>CAZLOF010000051.1:0-12979 GCA_964560745.1 uncultured Thermoflexus sp. | reverse complement strand
TTGAAGGAACCATTCAAACGTAAAACCGGGCAACCAATTTTCTGCTTGTGAGGTTGAAAATAGTATTGCCGAAGTAATAAATAGCAATCCAAAATAAAAATTGCTATGGGTAAAACGTATCAACCGCCATAAAATGATAAATGTAATACAAGCCACAACAAAATTGGCAAACATTTCAGCATGTACATTCCATCCGGTCAGCCCAGCAAGAAATATAATCTCAATACGCATCAAAAAGGGGCGATGAGCATCATGTTGTGTCCATAAATCTTGCCAAGAGAGGTTTCCAGAAAATTTCTTATCAATCAGATTAACCATTTCCCATTCATGCCCAATAGGAATATTGACCACATAAACAACTAAAAAAACTAATAGTATGAATGGCAGAAGAAACGACAAAAATCTAGAGAATTTAATCTTATCAATAAGATTGTTGAGCAAAAATTTGGGGCGGTTAGACATTTTATTAAAGTTAAAAGACAAAAACACAAGATTCAAACAGAAACATAATTCCGTTTAACCCAAGCCAACATCTCACCCATCGAACATCCCCACGCACCACGCCGCGCCGCCTCATCTAACAATGTCTCATAAACCCTACGAATATGCGGAACATGCAAAAGTTGCGTATGCCAGTTCAATGTCAGGCAACCGCCCAATGCACAGACATGGTCAAGTAACCGCACTGCGTGCGCAATTGCAGATGCCTCATCCAACTTGAGTGTATCTTCACGAAAAAGGCTAACGTCCATAATATGCATCGGAATTTGCAATAAATCAAGCGCAACTTGATTTTTATGATCCCACATTCGAAAAGGAAAACTCGCCCCAGCCCGAAAGCCAATATTACGATTAAACCCAAGAGTTGAATCTGCTTTTAACCCGGCCTGCACTTGCACATTTGAGGTTGTTTGCGCTGCAAAATGTAAATAGTGCTGTCGGGTGCTGATCACTTCAGCCTTAATTACATCTTCGATTTGGTGTTTTTGCGCTAATAAAAGATCAGCATTAAACGCAGATTCATAACTACCGTGCACGCCGATCTCCCAACCCACCTTATGCACCTCACGCATAACCGTCGCAAATGGCACAAGCTGCTGCTGATATACAACCTTATCTGCATAACGATAATCACAATCCCATGCGTGACGATTATTTACATGTTGCGGGAAAATATGAAAAGTTGACTTAAAGCCATATTTATCTTCAAGTTTCAACCATTCTTCAATCCGAAGTGTTTCAGGTTTTGCGTCAGCATTGATACTACGGGCCAAATGTGTTCCTGCTGAAATAAAACCTTTGAGAAATCGCCGGGCAAAATTAGGATCTTGAACGCGGGTAAATTCACGTTTGAGTTTAGAATAATGAACATGCAGCCCTAATTCATCGGTATCATGCGTTAAACATAGCGCAAAAGGCTTGTTGTTGGGCCAAATACTTTTACGTTCAATCAATGGGAACGCCTGAATAATCATTTCATCTAGCCACGCTCTCTGATGATTCCCAGCGCGAAAAGCTTGGCTATATTGACAATCAAAGTTTCCCCATTCATCACGGTCTGGCGTTATTATCTCTTCTTGACGGGTTAAAGCACTGAAAACATCTTGAAGCAGGTCAGCAGGAATCTCAAGCCCACGTAAATCATGCGTCCCTAACACGCGCCCAATGTAATCTTTGGCGTAAATTTGACATGCATTCATACAAATTTATTTTTGAGTTTTATCGCATTTTCTGCCAACATGGTGTAAAGTTGTCTGCGCAACAAAATAGGATCACGCTTTTTAAAACCCTTTACTAATTGGCTGCATTGCGTTTTAAAAACGCTTGTATAAGTAACCTTCCATTGCTGCGCGGTCTGTAAAATCACATCCTTTGTCAAAGGTCCAGAGGTATCAAAATAAATGATGGCATTGTCAATTTCATTTAAAAAATGGGCATCCGAGCCAACAATCGCTGGCTTTTTGGCCCATGCTGCCAACGCAACGGCTTTTTCGTTTCGGTCTGGGCGAATACGTGCATTAAACACTTCAACCATATCTACGGCTTGCGCCAAATCTTCCACTTGTTTATGATGATGAAACGGATGCGGCAAAATACTCAACCCACCCTGTCGTCGAATCGCTTCAATCACCTCAAAGGCATGACGTGATTGAATTTCTTCCTGCAAAAACAAACCAATAATATCACCCAAATCAGTCGCATACTCAACGCCAACAATAACATTTAGCTTTGTTTTGGTTGCACAGCGTTTCGTTTCTAAAGCACCAGCAAGCGTATCATGATCGGTTACAGCAAGGCTGTCTATGCCCAAACGAATAGCACGATCAACTAACCATTGTGGCCTGGTAAATGAATCATAAGAATGATGGGTATGAATATGAAAAGCAGCGCGTAGCATTTTTTGTTTTATAGGTGCCTTAAATTCATTATAAACAGCAGCATCTTTGAGAGTGTAACCCTTACATCATCCAATCGAATATCTTTTTGCACCTTCGGATTGATTAGGTCTTTTAAGAATGCGCCACGTGCCTCTTTTCTTTTTATTGCATGTGATAAATCGCCATCCAACACCCACTGAAATCTTATATTTTTATAAGCGTCGTTATAACTTAGCGATTGCCCCATCGCCAATTTAACATAATCGCTTACAAAATCGGCCCCCGCAGCCAAGGCCAATTCTAGCGACCCCCAAAATTTGGGGTTTATTTCAATCACCTTATAGTTATTTTCAACTGGGTCAAAACGACATTCCACCATCGCAATACCATGCCACTTCAAGCCATCTAACAACCGCTTACCCGTATCAAGCAAACGTTCATCATAAAAACTTTCGGCGCAACAACTTGGCCCGCCGCTAGGTGGATATTCACGAATCCGGCGATGCATAAACATACGTTTAATCTCGCCACGATCATACAAGGCAAAAAAACCCGCGCCATGCCCGGCCACATATTCTTGCAAAATCGGGTATTGAGTGGGGTCAGTTAGCTCAAATTTTTGGCACATTGTGCCAAACTTAACAACCAATTCATCGGCAGAATGGGCATAATCAACAATGCCCTTCGCCGATTCTTTGCGGCCTTTAATGACAATTGGATAGGTGATCTGTTGCGCAATATTGGACAGTGCATCCAAAGATTGCACCTGCAACGTTTTAGGTGAGGGTACGCCCAATTCTTGACAGCGCTGTGCAACCCTTAATTTATCTTCGGCCAATTCAAGCTGTTGAATAGGGGTAGCAACAAATTTAATATGTGCGAGTAATGCGTCAGCATAGCGCGATACAAACTCAGTCACCGGAAACCCCACCGGAATTAAGACGTCAAATTGCACTTTTGCCTGCAAGTCGATTAATTGACGCACAAATTCGGCTTCGTTATTTTGATCAAGTGGGTAAATTGCTTTGGGATAACGACTTTGCCGTGCGATAAATCGGCGTGTGGCAGTCGGCGGTGCAAGGCCATATACCTCATGGCCTAACTGCGCAAGGTGACGCATTAAACCAAGGCTATGTTTAAACCCGCTTTGGGTGACTAAGATTTTCATCTTGTTGTAACGATGTTCGGCGATACAAGTAAAACGTAGTAATCATAACCAAGATTTGAATCAGCATGATTAATGGAAACTTGTTATATGAAAGGTGATAAATAATCAATTTAGGAATCACTAAAGAGTTTAAATTAGGAATAAACCCAAATTGAGAACGTGATAGTAAGCCAAACAATAATAACAACCCAACACAAACCCCAAATGCAAATTTTTGCCCATCTATAACAAACATTCGTGAATAGATTATGAGCATAAATAAAATCGGCAAGGTCATATAAATTAGCTTATACGGATTGCTATACGCAGGTATTAGCATCATCGGCCCCAAGCACGCTAATGTATATAACACATGTGACATACCACCCAAACGGCGATACCCGCGTAAAGCCAGTAACGCCGTTATCGCCCAAATCAAGATCACTACGGCATTAATACTATTTTTTAAGATACTTGCAATTTGTTCTTTGCTTGTATTAAATACTGAAGCCCAAAATGGCATAAACTCGGCTAACATGTAACGAACATAAGAGCCTGTACTGCTACTGCCCGGCCAATCAGTTGATACACTGCGCATTTCTTCAATGACAGCGCTAATCCAAATCGTAAAATTCTCCCAACCTAATCCCAAAGCCATCGCCAAATTGATCACGATTAATGGCAAAATTGCTTTTTGTCGATGCTGCCATAATAATAATGGAAACATAATCGCTGGATAAATCTTGAGATGGGTTGCCATCGAAAAAACAAAAACCTGCAACCATACCCAACTTGGTTTATAGATCATCAAAGCCAATCCAAGCACAATAAGTAACATTGGGTAAGCATCATAGTTTCCCTTCTCGATACTATAAGCAAATCCCCAACTTAAGAAATGCAATACAGCAACTATTACCAATAATAAATCAGCCAAATATGATGACATTAATGCTGTATTATTTTCTTTACCCGATTCACCAGATATAAGTGCAAATGATTTTTGAGATAACCGTGCAATAAAAATGAGACTAATAAAATTGGCAAGCGCAAGCAAAACCACCTGAACATGATAAGCCCGTGGATAAGGCAAAAAACCAAGCGGAGCCATTACAACCGCAGTTAAAGGTGGAAATATCTTGAGCATTTGAGTTGGTTCAAATGCAGCCAGACTAAATTCACCCTTAACAAATGGACGCAAATAATATTTATATGTTTGAGAAAAATCCCAACCCACTACTCGCTGTGAATTAATAATTGACTGATCTTCGACCCAATTAAAGACTTTCCAACCTTCATCAGTGATAAATGGAACGTAATTATTTAATATAATGATTGCAATTATTACACCTAAACATATATTTAAAAAAACTTGATATCTTAAAATAATTGGCGATCTTATGACCTTATTATTCATCTTTCTAGTCACCTGACATATTAATTTTTCTGAGTCCTGATGGATGCTTTGACTTATATATTTCAAACTAATTTTGTAATCACATGCAATCTTCGCCCAAATAACAGTGAAGCGGGAAATGGATATAGGCCTAAAGATTGATCCCAAGACTTTATGGTCAGTGATAGCCTATTAAAAGATTCACGCCATTTCGCCTTAGGCCAATAGTTATAAGGCAAGGCGACACCATAAGATGCATTCCCTACCCAATCCATAAAACGCAAAGTTGCGTTGGCAAATAACCCATCACAAGTATGATCTTTAATTAGAATGCATTGCCGTGCAACCCGTTTAGCCTCACGTAATAGCACCATCTGATCACGAGTGTGGTGTAATACATCGATAAACATCACAACATCGACACTATGATCGGCTGAAGGAATATGTTCGCCATCAAATGGCATAATCGGGATTGCTGTTTGATTTCGCACCAGCACTTCAATACCGCTAACACTAAGATCAGGGCGCAACTGTTGCACAAGGCTTGCCAATAACCCATCGCCACAACCAACATCTAAAACAGTGGCATGTTGTGGAATTAACTTAGCAAGATGCTGCGCAAGAATACGCACCCTTCTGGTATGAACATGTTGTTGATGTAGCTGTTGTATCATTGTTAACGTCGTTTTAACCCCAACAAACTGACAAAAAAGCTAGAAAGCATTGTCTGAAATCCCACAGCCACAATGGTAACGCCTGCAATAAGCAGGCTAATTTTAGATCCCATATCGCCAGAGTTCACAGTTGCGGTTGCCCAGCCGCTTAACGCGCCAAAGATTAACCCCAAGCCAATGATTAAAATCCCTAATGCAAGCACAATTCCCCGTTCGATAGTGGCATACCTAAAAAAAAGCTGATAACCAGGGCTTTCTGGCATCAAATCTTCCATCACAGCAAATGTTTTGGCAAAAATGCTAAACCAAACCGATTGATAGCCACATATTAACATCAGGCTAGCAATCAGCAAAAAGCGCAAATCAAACCCTAAACCTAAGAATAGCGGCGATGGCAAAATTAAAGGGAGAAATGCCACTCCATAGCCAAGACAACCCAACAACATCATCAACGCACCCGGCAACAAAAACAACCAACGCGGGGTATACATTAAAAAGAATCGCAAGGTGCGCCAGCCATCTCGAAAAGTACGCAAATGTGGTGGGTGTGCTTTACGTCCATCAGGATGAAGCGTAATAGGAATCTCAGCGATCTTAGCCTTCATCAGGCTCGATTTAATAATCATTTCAGTCGCAAATTCCATCCCAACACACCGTTGATTCAGTTGCACATACCAATCTTTGCTAAATCCACGCAAGCCACAATAAATATCATGAATGGGAGCACGAAACCACCAACGCGCTAAAAACGAAAACATGGGGTTGCCAAACCAACGATGTAAAACAGGCATTGCGCCCGGCATCACTTGTCCACCACCAGAGGGCAAACGACATCCTTGCACAATATCATACCCTTCGCGTAATTTCTCAACAAAACGGGGGGTTTGCAAAAAATCATAACTATCGTCCGCATCGCCCATAATGATGTAACGCCCGTATGCAGCTTCGATACCGCCCATTAAGGCATTCCCATAACCTTTAAGAGCAACTGGCACCACCCTAGCGCCAGCCTGTTGTGCTAATTTTTGTGAGCCATCGGTACTGCCATTATCTGCCACTACCACCTCGCCTACAATTTGCGCATCATGTAGTGCCTTGCAAGCTTTTTGTACACATACTGCAACGGTGTCAGCCTCATTAAGACAAGGCATAACAATAGAAACCTCAATAAATGACATAATAATGGTTAATGGTTAATGGTTAATGGTTAATGAAGAATACATCATTAACCACTAACCATTAACCATTTCCTCCAGTATATCCACTAGGATGCTGACACATCCATTCATAAGCTGTACTAACAATTTCAGTTAATTTACTACGATTCGGAATCCACCCTAATTCTCGTTTAGCAGTTATAGATTGCCCAACAAGACGCGCTGGATCACCTTTACGCCGTGCGCTTTCAACAACTTGAAAATGATTACCCGTAACCTGAATCACGGCATCAATTACTTCACGCACTGAATACCCTGACCCACTTCCTAAATTGCAAATGAGTTTTGGGTGCTGATCTAAATACCGAACTGCAAGTAAATGCGCATCGGCCAAATCTGCCACATGTACGTAATCGCGTACGCACGTGCCATCAATCGTGTCATAATCAGTACCATAGATCTCAATATGTGAACGTCGGCCTAATGCAGTTTGTAAGACCAATGGGATGAGATGCGACTCTGGGGTATGATCTTCACCCAAATTACCATAGGCCCCACACGCATTAAAATAACGCAACACCGCGTAGCGAAAACCATAGGCAGATTGAAACCAATGCAACATCTTTTCAACGGCTAATTTAGTCTCACCATAACTATTCTGGGGCAATAAGGTCGATTCATCGGTAATTGCTGTTTGTGTCGCCGGATATACGGTACAAGTCGAAGAAAATATGATCTTTTTTACGCCATTTGCAACACATGCCTCAAAAAGATTAATCGAATTTCCAACATTTTCGCGATAATATAAAGTTGGGTTTCTCATCGATTCACCGACTTCTGCCAATGCGGCAAAATGAAAAACGATATCCGGCGCAACTTCAGCCATAACTGCGTTAATACGATCAGAATCTTTTAAATCTCCCAAATAAAAAGCGGCGGTTTGCGGGATTGCTTGGATATGCCCTGCACTCAGATTATCAAAAATCGAAACTTGATAACCTTGCTCAACTAATTTAGCAGCAGTAACGCTGCCGATATAGCCGGCCCCACCCACAACTAAAACACGTATCGTCTTCATATTACAAAGCAGGTCGCAAAACCTGCTCAAAAAATGCTAATCTGCTAGCTTCTTTTTTACCCGCATCGATATGCATAATACTTTCACGAGGCACACGCTGCCCCATCCACGCTTGCACAAAGTTGCTCAATCCGACATAATTATCTTCTGAATTAAATTCCGAAGATGACTTGTATATAAATGACACAGGCTCGATAAAATCAGTATCTGGGGCTGGCAAAATAATCGGCAAGCCATTTGCCAAATATTCACGCACTTTCAATAAACTCGATTCTGGTGTGCCGCGTACCGATGTCGCCAATGCCCCAATCGCCACATGTGCCCGCGCCATCAAAGACACATATTCCTTAAAAGGTTTAAATCCGTAACAAATCACATTGGGTGGAATTTCTAAGCCTTCACCATTAATCCCCACCAAATCGAAATGCCAATCAGGAAAACGTCGCGCCAAGGCAAACATCTGCTCGATCCCCTGCCAAGCCTGATGCGACCCCACATAAATTAAGTGGGGTTTTGTCTCACTCGAAACTGGCAAAACTTGATATTTGGCCAAGTCAATGCCATTGCTAATCACAACTGTTGGCTTTTGATAAGGTCGATAGAGATCATCGAGATAATGAGCCACACAGACAAACCCTGCAGCCCGGCGTAGCATCAAATTACGAGTGCGCACGAAATACGCATACGCACGTTGGGTTTCAGTCACCTTATATTCAACAAGCTGGTTGCCATTTACTTCGATTACAAATGGGGTTTTACGCGGCAAAAACAACATATATGGTAAAAACATGCCCACTCGACCATACACAATATCGGGTCGCCATTGGCTAATATGCACACCCATTAAAGTTAAACGACCCAACGCATGGTAATGCCGTGTCGAAATATAAACACGAGGGTTCAATGGCTTCAATGCGTCACAAACCACCCCAGTGCGCGACACTAAAAAGAGCTGCACGACATGCCCAGCCTTCTCCCATTGACGAACATGATCAATGACTTTCTTCACCACGCCGTCTTCGGGCGAGGTATTCATATGGGCGACATACGCAATTCTCATCATTTTTATTTTTTTATCCGTTATTGTCGGCAACAAAATCAATTTTTGCCCGTCTAAAATAACAATGTCGTCATTTTCGCTCTGAATAGATCTTGATCAATTCGCCCGCAATTTTATGCGCATTATGATGCTGTTCTACCCAAGCTCGGCTTTTTAAGCCAATTTCATAGCGCAATTGAGGATTTTTAATTAACCGTTCTAACACCTCCGGCAAATTTTCCTGTGTCGCATCAATAATTGGCATATCTGGCAAAGCCGCCCGCATCGCCGGAAGCATATAACAAACCACCGGCTTCCCATAAGCCATCGCCTGAATTGCGGCAAGACCAAATACACCTAGCACCAATTGATCGACATAAATATCACACTCAGCCATCGCTTGCATTGCTTTGTCATACGTAACGCCGGTCATCGAGCGATATTCAAAGTCAAATTTCTGCGTCAGTGCCGTCACTGCTGCTTCAACAGCTGGAGTTCCTTTGACAATCGGCAAACTAGGAATATGCATCACAACTGGTTTTCGATTATTCATCTCGGGGTATGCGGCCTCATAATCTTGCAAACAAACACGCCGTTCCAAAATCCTCACATCGGGCAACAAAGCACGATCAACATAACCTAGCATTTGCACATCAGGCACAAACACAGTTGGGCTAATTTGAGCAAAACGGCGTTGTGCCCGCAATGACTGCGCTTCACTTTCATTTGGGTATCCCCCTTGCTGCCATACGTTAGCGTAATATGGGTTTGCTTTAATCTCAGCCTGCGGAATACGGATTTCTGACCCCCAAAATTCAACACAAACCCGTTTTTTTAAGGCTTTTGCCACCCACAAATCAAGTGCCATTAACAGGGCAGGCTGAAAATGCCAATGAACCACGTCGGCCCACATAATGGCTTGCAATACCTTTTTAGTGCGTGCTAAATGGGTTGTTGCCCAAACCAATGGGGCACTTTTTGCGGTTACTTTTGGAAAATCGGGGATAAACTCGACCACATCATTCGGCATAATGACAAATCGAGGTGAAATGCCTCGCGCCTGAACCCCATTTTCACGTAGTGCCCGAACTGTTATTGTAATTTGTGCCGCAATATTTTGGGGCAGATGAAGAACACGCATAACTTATTTCAAACAAAATTTTTCAAAGTATAGTCGGTTTTGATCATACCAACTGCACTCGCGGCATAATCATACCCTTGTAATGAGTGTGCCCAAGCTTATGAATAACTCAATTCTCACCCTCGCTCAAATTGGCTGTGGCTATTGGGGACCCAACCTATTGCGAAATTTCTCATCTCAACCCAACTGCCATGTGAAATGGTTGGCCGACCAAGTTGCCGAACGTCGTCAATACGTCGAAGCCAATTTCCCAAAAACACGCACAGTGATCAATGCCGAAGACGTTTTAGCCGACTCTGAAGTAGATGCCGTTGTGATCGCAACGCCTGCCGCCTCTCATTTTGCATTGGCTAAAATGGCGCTTGGGGCCAATAAACATGTATTTGTTGAAAAACCACTCGCCATGAGCGTGGCCGAAACCGATATCTTAACGGCTTTGGCAGCCCAACATAATCGCGTGCTCATGGTCGGCCACACATTTTTGTTTAATGGGGCAGTCCGTTATGTAAAAAACATGTTAGATCGCGGTGAAATTGGTCAACCGCACTATATCTATTCACAGCGCCTTAACCTTGGGCAAGTGCGTAATGATGTTAATGCTTGGTGGAATTTGGCCCCTCATGATATTAGTATTCTCATTCATTGGATGAATGGCGAATTACCAGTCAGCATTACCGCCAGTGGCAAAGATTATTTGCAGCCCGGTGTCGAAGATATTGTCTTTGCCACCTTGCAATGGGCGAATGGCATCATTGCCCAAGTGCAAGTAAGCTGGCTTGACCCCGGCAAAGTGCGCAAAATGACCTTGGTAGGCAGCCGCAAAATGGTGATTTACGATGATGTTGGTGACGACAAAATCTCTATTTTTGATAAAGGTTTTGACCGCGTGCCGCGCCTCGGCGAACGCATGGATTTTGATACGCCGAATAGTTATCGTTTGCAACAACGCGCCGGTGATGTCTTATTACCCCGCGTCGATTTTCCCGAACCCTTAAAAGTAGAAAGTGCCCATTTTCTTGAATGTGTGCGCACAGGTGCGACACCTATCACCGGGCCAGCACATGCACGCTCAGTCGTGGCCGTGCTTGAAGCGGGGCAACAAGCTTTACGTGAAAAACGCGTTGTGTCACTCAGCGATATACTCAAATAAATGCAACATCTCACTTCTTCACACGCAACCTCTATCATCATGCTCGGTGTGCAACTGGGTGAAAATTGCGATATCGAACCATTTGTCATTATCGGCAAACCCGCACGCGACAAGAAAGAAGGCGAGCACCCCACCCTCATCGGCCCCAACGCCACAATTCGGTCACACACGGTGATCTATGCCGAAAATGTGATTGGGGCAAATTTTCAAACTGGGCATGGGGCCATGATAAGGGAGGCAAACCAAATTGGCAATAATGTCAGCATTGGCACCGGCAGCATCGTCGAGCATCATGTCGTTATGGGGAATGGCGTTCGCCTCCATTCACATGTTTTTGTACCAGAATATTCTGTGCTTGAAGAGGGTTGCTGGCTTGGACCAAATGTCGTCGTTACCAATGCCCGCTACCCACAATCGCCAAATGCAAAACACAACCTCTTGGGCGCATACATTTGCCGTGGAGCCAAAATTGGGGCCAATGTCACCCTTTTGCCGGGCATACGCATCGGTGAAAATGCGTTAATCGGCGCGGGAGCCGTTGTCACCAAAGACGTACCAGCAGGCGCTGTCATTGTTGGAAACCCCGGGCGTATTATCGGCAATATTTCTGACATTTCCGACTATAACATTGAACTATGAAAATCCCATTTGTTGACCTACACGCCCAGTATCTATCGATCAAAGATGAAATCGATACCGCAATTGCCACCGTCATTGCCGAAAGCGCCTATATTCGCGGGCGTTTTGTCGCAGATTTTGAGAAGAAATATGCCGAAGCGTATGGTGTAAAAAATTGTGTTTCATGTGCCGATGGCACCTCGGCTATTTATATTGTGTTAAAGATGCTGGGCATTGGCCCCGGTGATGAGGTCATTACCACCGCCAACACATGGATTGCGACCTCGGAAACCGTAAGCCAATGTGGCGCACGCCCTATATTTGTCGATGTTGAAGAAGATTTCTATAATATCGACAGCGCAAAGATTGAAGCCAAAATAACACCACGCACCAAAGCCATCATCGCGGTGCATCTGATGGGGCAACCAGCCCAAATCGACAAAATTAAGGCGATTTGCGATACCCACAACTTATTGCTGATCGAAGATTGTGCCCAAGCCCATTTTGCCACCTATAACGGGCAACGTGTCGGCACATTTGGGGTTGCTGGCACCTTCAGCTTTTACCCCGGCAAAAATTTGGGGGCTTATGGCGATGCCGGTGCAATTATCACCAATGATGATGATTTAGCCAAACGCTGCAAAATTTTTGCCTCACACGGCGCCAGCCCAATCAATAAACATGACCATGTGATGGAAGGCATTAATAGCCGAATGGACGGCCTACAAGCCGCTATTTTATTGGCTAAACTCCCCCACATTCACGATTGGACCCACAAACGTCAAGCCATTGCCAAGCGCTATGATGAACTGTTGAGCGACAATCCCAATGTCATAAAAACGCCTATTGTGCGTGAAAACGCCTCACACGTTTATCATGTGTATTGTGTACGGGTAAAAAACCGCAATAAGGTTCAGGCGTACCTTAACGCAAACGGGGTCGCAACCAGCATCCACTACCCCACTGCTTTGCCATTTTTAGAGGCTTATCGCTATCAAGAAAACGAAACATCAGATTTCCCATTGGCATGGCGCAACCAACATGAAATGTTATCGTTACCCATTTTTCCAGAAATGACTGACGAGCAAATTCAATATGTTGCAAAAACATTAAGCGAAGTGTCTTCTCAATAAAGTGGGCAAATAAAATAAATTTTCATCAAAATCACAATATGGCCTTTGATGGCATGGGCACAGCCTATGCC
>CAZLOF010000050.1:0-13679 GCA_964560745.1 uncultured Thermoflexus sp. | reverse complement strand
GCATAATTGTATCTGATTCGCTAGCCGTGACAGACCATAACACGCTTTTACGCCTTTAAGATTGCTTCCAAGGATTTACAACGATGACATCTGTTCCATCAAAGTCTTTTTCATTGCGTGTAACCAATTGACAGCGATGATGCAATGCCGAGGCCGCGATGAGAGAGTCGAGTGCTGGCAATGGGCGACTATTACGCTCTAGTTGGGCAACCAATATCCCCCATGTCATCATTACGGATGCGTTTATGGTCAAAATGCGGTTACCAAAACGGGCTGGTAAATCATTGTTGAGCCAATCACGTAACGATTGTTTGCGCTTAGCTTCAGGTAGCTTCTCAATGCCTTTGCATATTTCGCCAATTGTTAACACGCTTAGGTATATCTGATCAGCGTCTTGCGCATCAATCCAATTCAATATTGCTAAATTCGGCTTTGGGGCAATCAGTTCTGAAATGACGTTGGTATCAAGTAATAGGTTCATAGCGTTATATCGTCACGCAATGAGCTACTATCACGGGTTAAATCAAGTTCAAGTCCTACCAATGGCGATTCTCGAAAAAACGTCGAGAGTTTTTTCTGCTGTAAGCATAATTGGCGATAATCATGTGATGACAAAACGACTACCGTTTCAATCCCCCGTTTCGTAATAATTTGTGGTCCATGTGATAAGGCAGCATCAATGACAGCGCTTAATTTATTTTTTGCCTCTTGCAGTTGCCAAGTCTCGTTCATGTTTCACCTCATGCTAGTCTGTCTAGATTATACAATGCCATGCTAATACTACCCGCGACCCCGTATAATTAGCCTTATTTGTCAGCCTCATATTGGCATTTAAATAACAGTCAAACAATAGGCGCACTATCATGAAGTTAAGCAACGAGATTCGCAGCACATTCCTCAATTATTTCGGACGCAACGGCCACGAAATTGTGGCTTCGTCGTCACTCATTCCACACGGCGATAAAAGCATTTTGTTTACCAACGCCGGTATGAACCAATTCAAAAATGCTTTTTTGGGGCTAGAAAAGCGTTCATATGTGCGTGCAGCTACCTCACAAAAAGTAATGCGCGTCAGTGGCAAGCACAACGATCTCGAAAACGTTGGCCCCAGCAAGCGCCACCATACTTTTTTTGAAATGCTCGGCAACTTCTCGTTTGGCGATTATTTCAAGCCCGATGCCATGCGTTTTGCCCTCGAATTGCTGGAAGGCGAATATGGCCTTGAGCGCG
This sequence comes from uncultured Thermoflexus sp., assembly GCA_964560745.1. Classification (GTDB taxonomy): domain Bacteria; phylum Chloroflexota; class Anaerolineae; order J036; family Brachytrichaceae; genus AQU-03. Next base: position 12,449 of record CAZLOF010000050.1, on the reverse strand, counting down.
AGCGCATGTGGTTCACCATTTACAAAAACGATGATGAATCAGAAGCCTTGTGGCAAAAAGTCGGCATCAAGTCATCGCGCATCTTACGCTTTGGCGAAAAAGACAATTTTTGGTCGATGGGGCCAACCGGCCCATGCGGCCCAAACTCCGAAATTCATTATTTCATGGGCAAAAATGGCGATAACGATGCCAAATGGGTGAATAATGACGACGACCAAAATGAAACCACCGTCGAAATTTGGAATTTGGTCTTTATGCAATTTAACCGCACCGAAGACGGCAAATTGCATAATTTACCGCAAACCGGCGTAGATACCGGTATGGGTTTCGAGCGGCTATGCCGATTATTACAAGGCGGCGAAAACAATTACGACAGTGATTTGTTCACCGACATCATGTTGCGCACCCAAGCCCTAGCTGGGCAAACCGATGCTCAACGCCGTGATAATTATGTGCCATATCGCGTCATTGCCGACCACGCCCGCGCCGCCGCGTTTCTTATTGGCGATGGGGTATTGCCGGGCAATGTTGGGCGCAACTATATCTTGCGCATGATTATGCGTCGGGCCATGCGCTATGGCCAAAAGTTGGGCTTAAATGACCCTTTCCTCTACAAAGTAAGTGATGCCGTCATCGACAAAATGGGGGGTTATTACACCGACCTCCGCACACGCCGCGACCACATTCTCAACACCATTCATGGCGAAGAAGAGCGCTTTGCCCGCGCCCTTGATACTGGTTTGGCGCGCCTCGATGAAGTCATTGAAGGGTTAGGGATTAGCAATGCATCCTCAATCCCTCATCCTCAATCCCCAATCCTCCCGGGCACCGATGCCTTCCGGCTCTATGAAAGCTATGGCCTACCGCTTGAAATCACCCGTGATGTGGCACGTGAAAAAGGCATTGTTATTGATGAGGCAGGCTACGAAGCCGCCCGCGAGGCCTCAAAAGAAGTGGCACGCAAAGCCTCATCTGGCAAATTTGTCGGTAATTTTGATGCTGCCCGCGCTTATGCCGAAGCCTTCGACACCTTGAAGGCCGAGGGCAAATTGCCCGACAGCGGCGTAACCCACAACCCTTATGATGCGCTCACCATGACCACAACTTTGGTGGGCATTTTGCGCGAAGGTGAGCCGACCGCGAATGCGGTAGTAGGTGAGAAGGTCGATGTGATCTTGGCTGCCTCGCCCTTTTATGCCGACAGCGGCGGGCAAGTGAGCGACACTGGCGAAATTCACAGCACGGCTGGCACATGGCAATTAAAAGTGACAGGTGTGAGCAAGCCAGTGGCTGGCCTGATTGTGCATGAATGTGAAGTATTGGCAGGTGAACCGAGGGTGGGCGAATCGTGTAATGCCCAAGTTGAGGTGTTGCGCCGAGGCCACATTGCCCGCAACCACACTGCCACCCATTTGCTGCAAAGTGCCTTGCGCAGTATTTTAGGCACACATGTGCAACAACAGGGCTCGGCGGTTTCGCCCGACCGGCTACGTTTCGACTTTTCGCATACCACCGCCCTCACCGCCGATGAGTTAGAAGCCGTTGGTGACATGCTGAATGACTCGATTTATGTCAATATGCCGGTGGCATGGGCACAAGAAAATTACAAAGAGGCCATCGCCAGTGGCGCAATGGCTTTCTTTAGCGACAAATATGGCGATGTGGTGCGGGTCGTGCGTATTGGGCAACCCGGCGAGCCATCATTTAGCGCCGAATTATGTGGCGGCACGCATGTCTCGCGCACTGGCGATATTGGCGGCGCGTTGATTGTAAGCGAGGGCGCAGTGGCGGCGGGTGTGCGCCGTATCGAAGTGGTTACCGGGCACGGCGTGGTCGAATTGGCCCGCAAACAAACCGAGCAAATTGCCCAAGTGGCCCAAGTTTTGCGTGTGCCCACCGATCAGGCAATCGATGCCGTGCGCAAGCTAAGCACACAACTGAGTGAGACCCAAAAAGCGCTCGAAAAAGCCCAGCGCGAATTGGCACGGGCGCATTTTGACGTGGCGCTCGCCAAAGTAACGCAAGTCAACGGCATTCATGTGTTATCGGCCCGCGTTAGCGCCGAAAATACCGATTTGCTGCGCGAAATGACCGAATGGTTTGGCAAAAAATATACCAGCGGGGTATGTGTGCTCGGCGCGGTTATTGCCGATAAGGCGGCGCTGGTCGTTGGTGTGTCGCCCGATCTCACCAAACGCGGGTTAGATGCCGGCAAACTCATCCGCGAAATTGCGGCGGTGGTGGATGGGCGTGGTGGCGGCAAACCCACCTTGGCCCAAGCCGCCGGCAAGGATGTGAGCAAGCTCGATGCGGCATTGGCGCTAACGGCGGGTTTGGTGGGGCGCAGTGTAAAATAAAATGACAGACCAATAAAAACGTATGCCGATTCCCCGATACTTGCCTTGCTTACGGCAGGGCAGGTATCGGGGAATCGGCAAAAACTGGTTTGCATTTGCTCATGTGATATGGTCAAGCTATATTTATGATGATAACGACTCCCTCAAAAGGACAGGATGCCGAAGTAAAAATTCATGCACCACCCATGTTGATGGATTATGTGCCACGGGCCAATGGCTACGTGGTGCAGCCGCGTCATATGAGCTTTGAAGAATTTATCACGTGGTGCGACGAAGACACACTGGCGGAATGGGTTGACGGAGATGTAATTTTAATGAGCGCCCCAAGTATTTTGCATCAAGATGTTGTTGCTTTTTTGTTAACATTGTTGCGCATTTTTGCAGAAATGAAGCAATTGGGGCGGGTATTTACGTCCCCCATCAAAGTCAAACTCCCCAAGCGCCCATCGGGGCGACAACCCGATTTGGTTTATATCTCAAAAGCCAACGATGGGCGCATTCGGAGTAATCACATCGAAGGTGCGCCAGATATTGTGATCGAAGTGGCCTCACCCGAAACGGTAGATACGGATCGCGGCGAAAAGCTGTATGAATATGAAAGCGCTGGCGTAGCCGAATATTGGTTAATTGACCCGATGCACCAAAAAGCCACGTTTTACCAGCTTGAAGACGGTGAATTTAGCCAAATATTAAAGGCCCATGCGGGTGAATACCAGTCACAGGTGTTGCCAGGCTTGAAATTGCGAGTTGAATGGCTATGGCAATTGCCGCCTGTCACCACCATTTTGCGCGAAATAGGTGTATTGGGCTAATCCACCGGCGCAAACCCACGCCGCATCACCTGCTCGGTGATGGTGCGGGCTAGCACAAAGTGCAGCAAATAATCTGGCCCACCGGCTTTGCTACCCACACCACTCATGCGACCGCCGCCAAACGGTTGGCGGTCAACCAAAGCGCCGGTAATTTTGCGATTGATATATAAATTGCCGACGCGAAATTCGCGCCGCACCCGCGCAATATTGGCTGGTGAGCGTGAATAAAACCCACCCGTCAAGGCATAAGGGGTGTCATCGGCGATGTGCATGGCCTCGTCCAAATTTTTTGCCCGTAGCACCGCCAACACTGGCCCAAAAATCTCTTCTTGGCACAACCGCCCATGCGGGTCACAATCGATAAAAGCGGCGGCAGGCACATAATGCCCTTGCGCGGCTAACTCGGCGCTTGGCTCGATGCTGGCCAGTAATCTACCCTCTTGTTTGCCGATCTCGATATAGCGCTGAATACGCGCTTGCGAGGCGGCATCGACCAGCGGCCCCAATGTGGTAGCGGGGTCGTCAGCCGCGCCAATCTTGACGCTGTGAATGGCATCTTTGAGCCGCACACAAAAAGCATCGTAATTGTCGCCAACCACAATCACGCGCGAACACGCTGAGCATTTTTGCCCACCAAAACCGATCACCGAGTGCAACACGCCCAACACTGCCTCATCTAAATCGGCATCACTATCGACAATGATGGCATTTTTGCCACCCAACTCGGCCACCACATGTTTAATTTCACGCTGACCGGGCTTAATATCTGCCGCCTCTTTCATAATATGCAAGCCGACGGCCTTTGAGCCGGTGAAATTGATGACGGCGACGCGTGGGTCTGCGACCAAAGCCGCGCCGACCGTTTCGCCCGCGCCCGGCACAAAATTTGCCACACCCTTGGGTAAACCCGCCGCCTCTAGCGCTTCCATCAAAAAGTAACCCACCCGCGATGATTGCTCGGCGGGTTTGATGACAACCGTGTTGCCAGCCACCAAGGCCGCCACCGTCATGCCAGTCAAAATTGCTAATGGGAAATTCCAAGGTGCAATGACAACAGTCACCCCTCGCGCGTCGTAACTATATTCGTTCCATTCGCCCGGCACATTGCGTTTGCGCGGCTGCGCCAGCCGCTCCATCTCGTCGGCATAATAAGTGCAAAAATCAATCGCCTCGGCCAAATCACCATCAGCCTCACGCCAAGGTTTGCCCACTTCCATCACCATCCATGCGTTAATTTCGTGCCGCCGCCGTTCAAATTCAGCCGCCACCCGCCGCAACACATCAGCCCGCTCACGCACGCTCACATCGCGCCACACCGGCAACAAACGCTCGGCCAAAGCCACTGCGCGTTGGGCTTGCGCCACACTGGCATATTGCACTTGGCACACAGTTTGGCTGTGGTTGGATGGGTTTTCACGCGCCACCAATTGCTCGCCGATTTCACGATCGCCGCCAATCACAATAGGCACGGTCATCCCCAATTGGCCTTGCACCAACGCCAAGGCCGTTTGCATTTGGCTTTGATTCGCAGCTTTGGCAAAATCAATCAATGGATTGTTCCTGTAGAGACGTGCCGGTGGTGCGTCTTTTGTTGCATTTTTACCGATTGGCGGGGCCAACAAGGTCTTGGCTGCACGATGATCTAATTCCACTTGTTTAACAAATGAATCATTGCTGGTATTTTCGAGCAAACGCCGCACTAAATAAGCCATACCCGGCAATAACTCACCAAATGGCACATACACCCGCACCCGATTGCCTTGGGCGCTCAAGGTTCGCCCCATTGCTTCACCCATGCCATACAACACCTGATATTCAACTGTGCCTAAGGGCAAATTGAGTTGTTGGGCCACCGCTTGCGCATGGGCTACCGACCTTACATTGTGCGAGGCAATGGCCGGGCGCAAATATTGATAATTGGCAATTAATATCTCACTCAAGCGTTCATAATTGGCATCGGTCTGCCATTTTTCGGCAAATACGGGTGATGCATAATCACGTTGTGCCGCCAACATCGTCTCATAATCCCAATAAGCCCCTTTCACCAGCCGAATCCAAAACGGGGTGCCGCGTTGTTTGGCGCAGGCCAACAACAATTGCAAATCTTCTTCGCTATCGCGCAAATAGGCTTGCACCACAATCCCAACATCACGCCAATCGCAAAATTCTGGCTCATTTACAATCTCCATAAAAATACGGCGCGTCATATCGCGATAGTCATATTGCTCCATATCGATGTGAATTTGAGCGCCGCGCTCACGCGCCAATCGCAAAATGGGGCGTAGCCGCGCCTTTACGGCCTCGGCGGTGGCCTCGGCAGCCATCGGGTCAAACCGCGCATATAACGATGACAACTTTACCGAAGCATTGACACGCGGCATAGTTGAAACCTCCGAGGTCTTGAAGACCTCGGAGGTTTTTGTATTCCCCCAAGGCACGCCGTCGGTTTGCAAATTAGCCGACCAGCCACGCGCCCGCTCGGTGAGCGCAGCAATAATGTCTAAATATTTCTGCTGATAGCCTTCGGCCTCAGTTTCGCTAATCACGGCTTCGCCCAGCAAATCGAGCGTAAACGCCATATTATTGCGACGCAAAGCCAATAATTTACTCGTCACTTCATCGGCATTTTTACCCGCAATAAAGCGCTGTGACATGCTTTGAACCCCCAATTGCACCACCCGCTCACTTAGCCGATCCCCACCCGGCAATTTGCCTGCCAGCGTTAGCAATTTGCTGCCGCCAGCCGGCAGCTTTACCCCCGGCTGACGCAAATATTCGTGCAAATGTTGCATCACGGCTTCGGGGGTTTTGAGCGTTGGCAACACATCGACAAAGCGAAACAACTCTACCTTCAATTTTTCGTCGCTGGTGCTCAATTTCAGCATTTGGGCATACAGCGATTCAGCAATGCCCCCTCGCCCATGTTTACGCAAGGCCGCCAACAAATGTTTACCCAAGTCTTGCGTCACACTTTCTATCGCCTGCGCCGATACTGCTTCTGGTGGTAATGCTGGCTTGGTTTTAATTAATGGGAGTGAAAATTTGTGTGTCAATTGCATGGGGCACCTCTTAAATCGCTGGTGAGTGTTTAATTTGTATGCTTAATTGTATACTAATTTGTATACAAAAACAAATTAAAGATTATACTGATAATATTTTTAAGGTGCAGGTTATACGGTAATGCAGGTGAGTTAGCTCTTTATAATCAACCCATGAAACACATTATTCAAACAAACCAAGCGCCAATCCCCAGTTCGCCTTATTCGCAAGCCATTCGAGCGGGCGATTTTATTTATACCTGTGGTTTTGGCCCCGAAGACCCTCAAACGGGTGAATTGGTCGGCAGCAACATTGAAGGGCAAACCCGCCAAACGCTCGAAAATATTAAAGCGGTGTTGGCTGCGGCTGGCGCACAAATGAGCGATGTGGTCAAAGTGACCACCCATTTGCAAAATTTAAATGATTTTGCCGGTTATAACCGCGTGTATGCTGAATATTTTCCAGAGGCACGCCCCGTGCGCACCACTGTGGGTAGCCAGTTATTGGCCGATTTTATGATTGAGATTGATGTTGTGGCCTATGTTGGGAAATAAGGTTACTTCATGCTTGAGACGATTACTTATTTAGAAATGACGGACGCAAGCCAATTGCGTCCGTCACCCGCGCCAACTATTGATTTTGTCATTCAGAAGTTAGATCCGCCAAACCCCAGCCTTAGCCGTGAGTTATATTGCGCTGTTGGCGCAAATTTTCGCTGGGTTGATCGGCTGGTATGGACAGATCAACAATGGCTTGATTATCTGCATCAGCCCGATATTGAAACATGGGTGATGTGGGCGCAAACCGTTGCCGCCGGTTATTTTGAATTTCAAACGGAAGCCGACGGCGGTATCAAAATAACTTATTTTGGTCTAACGCCCAGCTTCATTGGGCGCGGCTTGGGCGGGCATATGCTCACATTGGCTGTGGGCCGGGCGTGGGCGAATGGGGCAACGCGGGTGTGGTTGCACACCTCAACGAATGACCATGCCAATGCCTTGGCAAATTATCAAGCGCGTGGTTTTCAAATATTTCGCACCGAACAACGTGAATGATATTGCAGAATGGAGCGGGTCACAAACAGGCGGGTCACAGACCCGCCGCTACAAAACCAACTGCATCGTTTGCGACAATAATGTAGCGCCTGCGCGTAATGGCTCAGGATCGCCCACCGCAACAAAGCCACTGCGGGTATAGAGATGCAGTGCTGATGAATTGCTGCACGTCACCCCCAGCAACATGTGATGGGCGTTGGCCGCACGCGCCCACGCAATCGCTGTGTCGAGCAACATGCGGCCAACGCCCATTTGCCGATATTCAGGGGCGACCCACATTTGGTAAAGATGAGCAAGGTTTGGGTCAGTTGGGTTGATTTTGGCCCAAGCCAGCCCCGCCGCTTGCCCCCTCACCCTTGCCACCAATGGCAAATCGGCCTGTGAGGTGCTGGCGTTGATGATACGCGCCGCCCATTCGTCGTCAGTGCGGTTTTGCTCGTGAGCAAGGGTGCTGCCAAAGGCATCGGGCGAATCGGCAAGTGCCCGCAAACGTAAATCGCGATAGCGTTGCCATTCGTGCGGCAAAAAAGTGTGAATTGAGACAGACATTTTATAGCGCCGCAAAAACCGCATTGACCGTCGCGTCAAACAAATCGGCAATTTCGTCAATCTCTTGCGCGGTGCAAATGTAGGGCGGGGCCAAAATGACATGATCGCCCGAAACCCCATCAGCCGTGCCACCAGTCGGGTAAACCAATAAGCCACGTTGCATGGCTTCGGCTTTAATACGGGCATTAACCAGCTGATTCGGCGCGAAAGGCGTTTTATTGGCGCGATCAGCCACAAACTCGATACCCTGAAACACGCCACGCCCGCGAATGTTGCCGACATTGGGATGTTGCCCGACGGTTGCCTCGAGCCGCGCCCGCAATTGTGCCCCGCGTGCTTTTACATTGTCGAGCAGATGATCTTCTTCGATCACTTTTTGCACCTCAAGCGCCACCGCGCAAGCCAGCGGGTGGCCGGTGTAGGTGTAGCCATTGACAAATTGCCCCGACCCATTGACCAAGGCATCGTGAATACGCGCATTCACCATCATACAGCCGATGGGTTGATAGCCGCCACCCAGCCCCTTGGCCATGACCAAAATGTCGGGGGCGATGCCTTCAGGCTCACAGGCAAACAATGGCCCAGTGCGGCCCATGCCCGACATCACCTCATCAATAATGAGCAATACGCCATATTTGTCGCATACCGCGCGAATTTTTTGAAAATAGGTTTTGACCGGCGGCACACAGCCCAAGGCCGCGCCAACCACTGTTTCGGCAAAAAAGCCAATCACTTTGTCTGAGCCAATCTCAAGAATTTTGGCTTCAAGCTCATCGGCCAAGCGCGTGGCAAATTGTTCTTCACTTTCGCTGGGCAATTGATGTCGATAGGCGTAACATGGCGACACATGATGGGTGGTGGGTAGTAAAATGGGCAAATAGGGCGCACGCCGCACTGCAATACCACTTAGCGATAGCGCCCCCAAGGTATTGCCGTGATAGCCCTGGGTGCGGCTGATGAAGTGTTGGCGTTGTGGCTGCCCAATTTCAACAAAATATTGTCGCGCACATTTCATGGCCGATTCGATGGCCTCGGAGCCACCCGACGCAAAAAATGACCAATTGAGTGTGCCGGGTGAACGCGCTGCCAAATGGCTGGCTAAGGCCTCGGCATCGGAGGTGGTAAAAAATACGGTCGAGGCATACGACAAGCGGTCAACTTGACGATGCACCGCCTCGGTGATGCGTGGGTGACTATGGCCCAAACACGCAACCGCCGCCCCACCACAGGCATCGATATAACGTTTGCCTTGGGCATCGGTCAAATAAATGCCTTTGCCACTAACCACGACCGGCACAGTTTGCTTTAAATTGCGATGAAATGTGTTAGACATATCGAATATTATCGTTGATAAAAGATAGCTGAGGCAAAAGAATCGCCAAAAGCGCTTGAAGCGCTTTCGGCGATATTCATCGACATATATCATGCCAAACACGGCATAATATGTGTCGATGAAAACCGCAACACCCATCCCCGATTTTTTAGCTGAGCTGCGCCGTCATGTCACCGGCGAGGTGCGCGATGACCATTACAGCCGTTTGCTGTATAGCACCGATGCCAGCCCATATCAGGTCATGCCACTCGGCGTTCTCATCCCCAAAACAATGGATGATGTGCAAGCCGCTGTTGAGTTGGCGCACAAATATAAAATGCCGCTGTTGCCACGCGGTGGCGGCAGCAGTTTGTGTGGGCAAGGGGTAAATTCGGCCCTCATCATCGACACCAGCCGCCACCTCGACCACATTCTTGAGATAAACCCTGAACAGCGCTGGGCGCGGGTGCAACCCGGGGTGGTGCTTGATGTGCTGAATGGACACGCCAAGGCGCATGGGCTGCAATTTGGCCCCGACCCGGCCAGCGCTGAACGCGCCACCGTTGGCGGCATTGTGTCGAATAACAGCAGCGGGGCGCATTCGGTGTTGTATGGCATGACGGCTGATCATGTGCTTGAGATGACGTGCTTGCTCAATGATGGCTCAATTGCACACATTAAACCACTTGATGCCGCCCAGCTTGACTGGCACAGCCAAAAAAATGGGCGCGAAGGCGACATTTACCGTAGCATGAGCGCCTTGCTGGGTGATGAAGCCAATCGCGCCGCCATTCGCTATGGCACGCCCAAACATTGGCGGCGCAGCGGTGGCTACAATCTCGCCCGTTTTATCCGCGATGGCAGCATCAATCATGTGCCGCCTTATGGCTACATTCAGCCCCCTTCGGCTTTTTTTCTGGGTGATGTCATTTGCGGTGGCGAAGGCACACTGGCAACCATTACCGAGCTAAAGCTGGCACTGGTGCCGCGCCCCAAAAAGTTGGCGCTGGTGATTGTCGAGTTTCCTAATCTCATGGCTTCGTTAGTGGCAACCCCGGCCATGCTCGAAACCCAACCCGATGCGATTGAGTTGGTTGATGACATGAGTCTGCGTTTTGCCGACAATATCCCCGAATTTGCGCGGCTGAAGAAAACCTTTTTACAAAGCGAGGCTTTTTGCTTTTTGGCGGTTGAATATACCGGCGATAGCGAGGCTGAATTGCGTAGCAAATGTGACGGGCTGATTGCCCATTTAGCCGCACGTGGCGCCAGCACTGGCCCCATTAATGTGATTTATGACCCGCAAAAACAAGCCAATGTTTGGAAGGTGCGCAAAGTGGGCTTGGGGTTGATGATGAGCGCCCGCAGTGATTGGAAACCCTTGCCTTTTGTTGAAGATACTGCCGTGCCACCCGAACATTTGGCTGAGTATATTGGGCGCATTGAGCAATATTGCCGCGATTTGGGCGTGCGAATGACCTATTATGCCCACGCCAGCGCCGGTTGCTTACACATTCGGCCTATTCTTAACCTAAAACATGGCAGCGAAGTTGAAAAGATGAAGCTGATTGCTGAGTTTGTGTGTAGCATTTTGGGCGAATATGGCGGCGCGATGGCCTCGGAACATGCGCATGGGCGGCTACGCAGTTGGCTGAGTGAGCGTTTTTATGGCAAAGATTTGTATGGCTTGTTTAAACAGGTCAAACACACCTTTGACCCCGACAACCTGTTTAACCCCGGCAACCTTGTCACCGTCGATGGCCCACCCGCCGGGATTGGCGATCATTTGCGGATTGGCCCCGACTACAAACCGATCGAGATTAAGACGCATTTGCATTGGGGGCAAACAGTTGAGAGTAAAGAGTTGAGCGTTGAGAGTAACCAGGATTCAGGACTTATGACGCATGATGCATCTCAACTCTCAACGCTCAACTCTCAACCCTTAACCCTCAACCCTCAACCTTCCTCTCCTTTTCTCATGGAGATCGAAATGTGCAACGGGGCGGGGGTGTGCCGCAAAACGACGACCGGCGCGATGTGCCCGAGTTTTATCGCCACCCGCGAAGAAGAACACGCTACCCGTGGGCGGGCCAATATGTTACGCGCTGCGTCATCGGGTTTGTTGCCCAAAGATGCCATGTTTAGCCCACGTTTGTATCAGACGATGGAATTGTGTGTTGGCTGCAAGGCCTGCAAAGCCGAATGCCCATCGTCGGTTGACATGGCGCGTATAAAAACCGAATATTTGGCGCAATATTATTCGCGCAATCAACGCCCCATGCGCGACTTTTTGTTTGCCAATATCGATATGTTGGCGCGTTTTAGCAGTGGCCCGCTGGCCGGTTTGACCAATGCCATGCTAAGCGCATCGCCGATCAAAGCCCTATTCGAGCGCACACTCTGCATCAGCGCCAAACGCACCTTGCCACATTTTTCGGCCAAGCCATTTTTGAAAATCAAGAATCAAGAATCAAGAGTCAAGAGTCAAGATTTAGGGAAGGTGGTGTTGTTTGCCGATACGATGAACACTTATGTTTACCCGCATGTGGCGGCAGCGGCGGCTAAGGTGTTGGCGGCAATGGGTTGTGAGGTTGTGTTGCCGAGCGTCACCGATGCCGGGCGCCCAGCCTTGTCCAAAGGCATGATTCCATTGGCCCGCGCTACCGCCAAACATGCCATCGACGCGCTCTACCCGCTGGCACAACAAGGCTTGCCCATTATCTTCATCGAACCGAGCGATTGGTCAGCCGTGACCGATGATTACGCCGCCTTGCTGCCCAACGACCCACGCCTCGCAGTGGTCGCCAAACAGTGTATGTTGTTTGATGATTATGTCAACAAAAATTGGGCGATGTTGGCTGACCAGTTAAATTCAAAACCCAAAAACCTAAACCTAAAATCTAAAATCGTTGTTCACACCCATTGTCATCAAAAAGCGTTGGTGGGCGGCAAAGCGACGGTCGATGTGCTAAAACGCTTGCCGGGTGCAACCGTCACCGAGATCGATAGCAGTTGTTGTGGCATGGCCGGCACCTTTGGCTATGAAGCCGAACACTATGACATCTCGCTCAAGATGAGTGAGCATCGCCTTGCCCCAGCCATTCGTGAATTAAATAATGACGATATTGTGGTTGCTGCTGGCATCAGTTGCCGTCAACAAATCGGACACACCACCGATCGCAGGGCGCTGCATTTGGCCGAGGTACTGGCAGGGGAAATGAGTGAATGAGTGAATGAGCGATTGATGCGGTATCCATTACTCATTCGCTCCTTCACTCATTTCCCACTCTTGCCATGATACCCATCGGGATAATACATCTTGTCA
>CAZLOF010000049.1:12632-13744 GCA_964560745.1 uncultured Thermoflexus sp. | reverse complement strand
GATAAATCTTTTGTAAAAATGCGATATGCCAATCTCACTATATCCCTGCCAAGCTACGCTTGGCAGGGATATAGTGAGATTGGCGAAAACCTCTGGAAGTGATGTGCTGATTTGAGCAGCCACAAATTTCATCGCCAGAAAACAAAAAAATACGGAGAATGAGCACATTCTCCGTATTTTCAACCAGTCTTAATGTCGTTTAGTTACTTACTCCAATCCGCGATATTCCACAGTTCTGAATCCCAAGCATTCGGTTTAACACCCTTGAGGTCTTTAACAGCGCCGCTAACAAGCCCTCGTGCAACAAGCGGTATCATAATATAGTCTTTTGCAACAAGTAAATCATTCATTTTTAAGGCGATTTCTTTCGCCTTAGCTGGGTCAAGTTCAGCCTTCATATCTTGACATAACTTGTCGTACTCCGCGCTCTTATAACGAGGGTGGTTGTTGCCGGCCCAATTATTGGCTTTTTGAGGGACCGATTCACTCGATATCCCACACATATAAGCCGTCGCGTCGGGGATGGTTGCGCCATTGGTATACATTTGGACATCGGCAAAGAACTTGTTAATATTATCATTGCTGCTAGGGCCGACACCGAAATAAACACCAGCATCAACGGCCTTTAGTTCAACATCAACACCCAACTTTGTCCAAGCATCTTTTAACAAAGCCTGCTCTTTTTGACGTAAGGCATTTGCACTGGTCTGAAAGAGCACCTTCATCTTCTTACCACCCTTCTCGCGGATACCATCGGCACCTTTTTTCCAACCAGCATCATCTAAGAGTTTGTTGGCTTGGTCAAAGTCTGGCTTGGTGCAGTCATTACGTCCACCATGAAATTTATCTGATTCGAGATAAGGCAACCAAGTAAGCAATTCACAAGTCGGCGTTCCAGCCGGCCCATATAAGCTTTCAGCCATGACCTTGCGGTCAATCACAATGCTAAATGCTTTACGCACATTCACATCGCTAAAAAACGGATGTTGCGTGCCAAGCTCACCACGTTTATCCCCAGCCTCAGGTGAAATATCGGTGGTTTGGAACATAATACGCTCGGTAGATGGGCCAGTTGCAATCTTCAATTCGCCTTTACCGCCCTTTAATAATTC
>CAZLOF010000049.1:3736-12622 GCA_964560745.1 uncultured Thermoflexus sp. | reverse complement strand
CGAAAATTCACGGCGCATACAATGCAAGAACTCAATTCCATCCATAACCGGCATCGCCAGTTTGGAATACAGCACGAGCCGCACTCGTTGCATCGCCACCGCCTTTCATAATCACTTCTTTAAAGAATGGCTTATCAGCGATATGATAATTAGGATTCACATCATAAGTAACGATGTCGCCGCTCTTAAACTCTCTCAGCTTATAGGGGCCTGTGCCAATTACAGCATTATTTGCTTTTTGACAATCTGCATCTTTGCTGGCTTTTTCACCAATACAATTGGCAAATTGTTTCTTTTGCAGCACATAGCCATTTTGCCCAACAAAAGCCTGCCAAGGATACGTTGTCGCAGTTTTGAAGGTGATTTTGAACGAAAGTGGATTAATTATTTCAAATTTATCAACTGACTCAAAGTTTTTGAGGTTAGTACAACCTGTGGTCTTCTCAACACAATATTTATAGCTAAATTCAAAGTCATCAACAGTCAAATCTGTGCCATCATGCCATTTCACACCGGGCTTAATCTTCCAAGTGATGCTCATTTTATCCTTAGCTACGCCGCCATTGGCTTCAGTCGGCACTTCAACCGCTAAGACGGGGACAAGATTACCATCCGGTCCAACCGACACCATCGGCTCGCTGATGAGGCGCGCCGCATCATAATCTTTTGCGCCGGTGGCTAAATAAGAATTTAAGATGGTGGGGGCCTGCCAATATAAAATTTTAAATGTGCCGCCACTCCCACGTTTCGTGGCTGGGGCCGCCGGAGCTGTTGTCGCAGCGGGGGCTGTCGTCGCAGCGGGGGCGGCGGGTTTGGCTGGCTCAGCTGGCTTGGCTGGCGCTGGGGTTGGGCTTGGCGCACAGGCCGCTAAAACCAACGAGGTTGCGGCGGTCAGACCAAGCAAAGTTGTAAATTGGTTGCTCTTCATTAATACTCCTCTTGAAAAAAAATTAAACGCGCTCGTTATTGCAAAATTTTTTACATTTTTAAACAATTACCTGATGCTAAGCATAATCTAATTTTCCCACCACAAATGCATAAATATACAACACAAGAAGTTTTTTTCAACATAAACTCCTGTTTTTTGTATATTTTAAGTATCTCTTCAATAAACACGAATATATAAAACGTAACACCAAAATTCTTAACCCCACATTCCTGTAGAAAATATGAAATTAGATTTTTCAGAAAAACCTGTCTTAAAATTCATAGAAAAATACTGTTTTGCGGTGAAATAATTATTTTATGTATAACAACGCGAGTAATTATATAGCAACATCACAAACTGTTTAGCACCTAACCATTTAATTACACTTAGGTAACAACTTGCCAAACACATTATAATAATGGATTATTCTAAGTGTTTTATAATTTACCAGTTTTATAAAAATATTTAAAAAATAATTAATAAGGAAAAACAAATGGAAACGACAAATGCTCAAACCCATACACCAAATCAAAACAAACCAAACCCAATAGCCTCCCCCAACAAGCTACATCTGCGTACAGACGTACGGGCTGGCGGACTTGTACCCGCAACGATTGAGCTTGGAAAAGATGCTTGGGCAGCCGGAGTGAAATTTTTTAATGAGGCTGTATTGTGGGGGAATACGACTGGGTAAGCACATTTCGGCTCACCTTATAAACGTGGAAGCTTTTTTAATATAACTTCGTTAAATCCCATTTTTTACAACAAAGGATATGTTAAGGTTTTTCCAATCGGCTTCTAATCCAGCAATAATCACCCTTAGGTCACTATGCTTCTTGAACAAACCTTATCTTTTATCAATACCGTCCTAGTCGTCGGTCTTCTGATCATCATCCTAGTCTATGTTGGGGTCATCGCAAAACAAAAAGGTTGGGGTGCTGCACTTAAATCACCGTTTAGCCCCGTCATTCTAATCCCCTTAATCATTGTAGGGGTCTTTAGCTACATTCGCCTAGGGATTAATTTTCTTGAGCCTAGTGAAGTGGGCGTAGTTGTTTCTGTATTATCCCCCGGAGGCTACAACAACCAAGTCTATCGATCAGGTTTACATTGGACTTTTCCTTTTTTAGAGCGGATGGATCGTTATTCTTATGCATGGCAAATATATGAGATGACTGCAAACCCGTATGAAGCAAATAGTCGGAATAACGGCAATAGCAATAATAAAAGCACACAAAACACAAGCAATACGATACGGGTTACAGATAACCCTGTAAAGGCGCGTACTGCGGATGGACAAGAGGTATCGGTAGACTGCTCAATTATTTACCAAGTTGAGCCTGATCAAATTATTCGCGTCTCTATTGAATGGCAATCTCGTTATGTGCAAGACTTTTTAAGACCCATCTCGCGTGGCTTAATCCGCACACAAGTTTCACAATATACAGCCGCCGAAGTAAACAGCAGTAAATCATTGGCTTTAGAACGTGATATTAATCAGCAATTAAGGATAGCTTTGCAAGATAAAGGATTTGGACTTGAGCGTTTTATTCTACGAAGTATTACATTTACGCCCGAATACGCAACCTCAATTGAGCAAAAACAAATTGCGCTCGAAAATGCCTTACGAAGCGAACATGAAGGTGATCGCGTAAGAACGTTAGCACGAGCCGATGCCGATGCTGTCAGAATCCGTGCAGAATCAGAAGCAAACGCACTTACTATTATTTCAAATACGCTACAAAGCAATCGAATGTTGCTGAGTTATCGTTATATCGATAAACTCTCGCCTCAATTACGGTTGATGATGGTGCCAAGCAATACGCCGCTTTTTATGAATTTACCTTTGTTAGATGACCCTGTGGCGACAAATACAGCAGCCATATCAACGCCACGCATTGCACCCAGTAGCACCTTGACCACCACAACACCCATCTCATTAACCACGCCTTTACCTTAAATCACTATGAAATTAAAACGATTGTTGCCGTTTTTATGCTATCTTTTAGTGATTAGTGCATGCACAAACACTGAAACCAAAGAGAATTTGTGCAAACCAGATTGCATGTTTGTCAATTTAATTGATAAAAAGCTTAATAATCGAGATTTTTCAAACACAAATTTTATTGAAGCGAATTTAAGAAACTCTATCTTATATGAATCTAATTTTGCAAATAGCCGTCTAGATGCGGCTAATTTGACAAGCGCCGACCTACGAAAGGCGAATATGAGCAATGCTGTCTTGCGTGGGGCCAATATGCAAGGAGCAAATCTGACTGGGGCAAATTTAAGCAACGCTGATTTTTCTAGCGCAAATTTAGATAATGCCAATTTATCAAGTGCAACGATCACCGGAGCAGATTTATCTTCAGTCAATTTTGTGAATGCTGATTTAAGCGGTTTAGACCTCACGGGCAGCAAATTAGAATCCAGCAACATGCAAGGGGCCAATCTGAACGCAGCGAACCTAAGCAAAATGGAATTACGCGCCACATCATTTAGCAATGGCAATTTAAAAGGCGTAATTATGGAAAATAGTTATGTGCGCGGCTCATGGTTAAACCTTAGCGATCTGAGTGGGGCTAATTTACACGGTGCAGTATTAAACGGCTCAGTGATGATCGGGGCAAATCTATCGGGCGCAAATCTAAGCGAAGCCAAATTGCGCGGGGTAGAGCTGGCTGGCTGCAAATTAAACGGTGCGGACTTACGTGGGGCAGATTTACGTGGGTCAAATATCAGCAAACAACCTGACACTTTTGATTTAGGGGATGCTGAATTAGACCCTATACTCAATGAGTTACGTCCAGCAGTACTAGCCAGCCTCAACGTCCATTGTGATCTGCGTGGGGCCATTTATGATAGCCGAACACAATGGCCGCTTAACTTCGTAATCCCACCCGGGGTTATTTTTGTAAAGTAACTTGCGAATCAAGCATGAAAAATACAACATCCAGCGCAGGTAACGTGGTCAGTCATTCAAACCATAACATTGAAAGATTGAAAACACGATCTCGTAATCCCTCGATGCAACAGCCTATTGCGAAACCTAAACTTCGGTTTAGCAATAGGTTATATTTGATATCAACGCGATTTGCTTGCATTTTGCTATTGTGTCTATTGGTCGCATGTAAACGAGATTTTAGAATTAATGCAGATTGCCCACCCAATTGTTTTGGCATCTTGATGGTTGGACGTGACTTAAAAGGAATTAAATTAGAAGGGGCCAACCTCATTAAATCATCTTTGACACGCGCAAACTTCAGTCGCGCAAATATGAGCGGAACCAATTTGACCCTTGCTACGCTCGAAAGCAGCCAGTTTGTGGGGGCCGATTTTAGCAACGCCAACCTCACGGGTGCGAATTTGCGCAATGCGATTTTGATTGGGGCTAATTTTACGGGTGCGAATTTAAGTGGTGCAAATCTACGCGGTGCAGTCTTAACTGGTGCTATTTTTAAACAAAGCAACCTGATTGCCGTTAACTTCGATGAAGCACGGATGATTAACATCAATTTAGAAAACCAAAATTTGGCTGGGGCAAGTTTTATTCAAACCGACCTGTCGAGCAGCCATTTGCGCAATGCCATCTTGAACGGGGCAAACTTTACCAACGCAAAACTAAGACATGCCGACTTGCAAAACGCCGATCTGCGGGGTGCAGTATTTAAAAACAGCAAAGCAGCAGGAGCCAACTTTGACGGTGCAAATTTGAGTGGGGCGAACTTCGGTGCAAGTGAGTTGGATGGAACTCTGATGCGCAAAACCGATTTAACCGGGGCAAAACTTGTCAATGCAACCCTTACAGGCGCGGTGTTTAATGACGCAATTTTGGTAAATACAAACTTAGCTGGGTCTTTTTTTGCTGGTGCAGGTTTTCAAGGGGCAGATTTAAGTTCTAGCAACTTTGCCCAAGTCATGGGGGATAAAGACAAAAATCGTTTCGTGACCGCTTCGATAAAAGGTGTAAATTTCCTTGGCGCTAAATTTAATGAGGCAAATTTGGCAGGGCAAGATTTAAACGGTGTCGTGATGGCAAATGTTGATTTACGCACAGCCAAACTAAAAGCAGTTTATACCATCAACGATAAACCTGTAGAAAAAAGTGTCAATCTTGATGGTGTTGTGTATAACGAAAATACATTGTTTCCCGATAGTTTTCAGCCTAAAAATGCAGTCGAAAAACAGTAAAGCTATTTAACTTACATCTTAATAAACAACAAAACAATAAGAGGACAAATAAAATGAGTGCAACTATCAGTATCGTTCCCGGCAGTGAAGATATCATCGAAAATGCAAGCGAGATCAATCAAGATCTAAAACCCGCCCGACGCAACATTTTCACCCGCATTACAAGCAAAATTCAACATACAGCCAGCAATATCGCCCACAAAACGACCCACAAAGCAGGCGAAATCGCAGGCAACACAAAAACGCGAGTGAAGGTTTTGGCATCTAAAGCCAAAAATCAAGCTGAGAGAGCAGTTCACAACACCTCAGATAAAGCAGGCGCAATCGCCGATAAAGCAAAGAACCAAGCCAAAGCGACCGCCCAGGTCACGGCAACTAAAGCCGGTGAATTGGCTGATAAAACCAAAACCCATGTCAGCCAAGTGGCTCAAAATACCTCAGGCAAGGTGAGTAATATTGCCAATAAAGCTAGCACCACCGTTAGCAATACCGCTGGTCAGGTCTATGGCAATGTCAAAGATGATCTGCATTATCGGCGCAACCGCACTCATTATGCCGAAGCAGTTAAGAAATGGGCCACAGGATCACCCCAATTTAGCCTGGCTGAGTCATGGGTAACCCTAAAAACCGATTTAGCATCAGCAAATGCATGGGTGCAACAATTGTCAGAAAAAAAGCTGCAAGATTTTACCGACGGAATGGCCCAACATCTAGAATCACTGGGGTTTAATATTGATTGGCTTGTTACCGAGCGTTTTCCGCTGACCCCCAACTTACAGCAACATATGAATGATCTTGCATTATTCTATAGCTTATCGGCATGGCATGCTCAACAAAACCTTTCGGCCCTAAATGCCCAATTAGCTTATGAAGCGTGGACTGAAGCACCCGAAAAACATAAGCAATATGGACAAAAACTCTATGAAAAGTTAGCCGAACAAAACCTTGTCACAATTCCTTCTGAGGTTGTTTTTGCAGACGAAAAAGCCCGTATAAGCAGTTTGGTAAAAATAGCAAAAGATACTTATACCCTGCATCCCGACAAATTTAATACTGTCTTAAATGAGCTTGCAGCGCCTGCCGCCTAAAGCGCTTCAAACCTTTATCTTCCCTCAAAATCCATATGCCGATTTCACTCTATCGCTGCCAAGCATACGCCAGTAATCTGGCCGTCAGTAATCTGGCCGCCAGTAATCTGGCCGTCAGTAATCTGACACATTGGCAGCGATAGAGTGAAATCTGAGAAAACCTACTGTGCCTTCTTTTTACCGATCAATACGCGCCATTACAAATGACAAGTTTGAATTGCCATTATTTGGCATCATTATTGTCTGTTTAATCCTAATACTATGGACAGCTTGGTTCATTTGGGCCAAGGTCGATGTTAATGAGGCATCTACCAGTGTTCAGCTGACACGCGATGGCAGCATTACAGCCACCTTTGACCCTGAGGTATTTAAAAAAATACGCACGGGGCAAACCGTAACTGTCTATGCAACAGACAACCAACAAACATGGGAGGGCGAAATCGTAGAGGTATCGAACCGCAGCACCAATCGGTTAGAACCCAATACGGTGCGGATTTACCCTGAAACAACCTTGCAATCGGTTGAGCTTGATCGAGTAACGATAAAAACCGGCACAATTTCACCCTTGCAGTACACCCTACGCTTAACAAACTAAACAGCCCCACCTCTCATTGATGCACAAAGCACCGCATAATGAGAAAACGTGCTCGATTTCATAACTGGTATGAGTGAAGCAAACACGCCCAAAACTGAAGCGCAATTATTTTGGCCCGCCGATTTATGGATCGAAGCAGTTGAGACATTGTCACGCGAGGCAAATCTCAATACAAAACTAGGCGCAAGTGAATTGCCCAAACTGCATGACCAAAAGATGCTGCTCAATTCAGAGAATGTTGAACTCATCGCCAATTATCTGGGGATTGAATCGGAGCCAATGCGCGTTTGTTATGCCGAAACAGAGGATGTATTAACACGCGGTTCGCCAATGCTACTCGTTATTGGCGCAAAAGACAGCAACAATGCCCGTTTGCTATTGGTGCTGTATAGCCGAAAAAAGCAGGTTTGTGTGCTCACACCCAACCTCAAACGCGAAATGCTAGCGTTGGATGAGTTGCGTAACCATTTGTGCGCCCACCTTGAGGCCAAATATACACACACGTTTGATGCCATCTTAAACAAAGCTGCATTGCCCCCCCAACAACGTGAGCGTGTCTATCAAAATTTGCTGCACAAACATTTAACCGATATGGAGGTAAGCCGCGGCTGGCAACTCCGTCTTGTGCCAAGCGCCTCACTCATCCAACAAACCCGCGACTATGGGATAGCGCCTTTGCTCGTCATGCTGATGGGCGCGATTTTGCTCATCCAATTAAGCGTTACGTTCAGTTGGGTTTTGCTTGGGCAGAGCATCTTTGGAGCCGCCCCAATAGACCCGAATAATGTTAACTTGGGGAACAGCTTATTAGGCGCATGGGCCTTAATCATTATTAGCACCTTGCCCATTCAATTAGTAGCATACACTGCCAGTGGCAAAATTGCAATATTAATTGGCGCTGCTTATCGCAACACCCTCCTTTATGGGGCACTTAAATTACACCCCAATGAAATTCGTCATCAAGGCGCGGGGGAGTTCCTCAGCCGCACACTGGATGCCAATGCCATTCAACAAGGCACCATGTGGGCCGTGTTTGATGCGCTTTATGCCTTTAACCAAATCGTTTCGGCCTTTATTATTCTTGCAGCAACCGATAGTAGCTTTGTTAGTGCTGGGTTTTTAGTTGGCATGTTTTTAACACAACTTATATTTTCCATCATCTATCGGCAAGATTATGATCTTTGGCAAAACGGGGTGCGCTATATTACCAACCGTTTGGTTGAAAATATGATAGGATATCGCACTCGCATTGCCCAACAACGCCCCACAGAATGGCACGAAGAGGAAGATCGCGATTTAGCTGATTACTATCGGTTGTCGATCCGGCATCTTCGCTTCAGAACAGCCTTAGACACGGCGAATCATTTTTGGATTGTTTTAGGCATGGCTGGCTTAATTTGGAGTTTTAGCCAAGCAACCTTATCCCAAACCGAAATTGCCGTGCGGCTTGGCGCAATTTTGTTAGCCCACCAAGGTTTAGAAGGCATGGCAGTTCAGCTTTTAACCTTCACGCGCTTAAGTGTGGCGTGGGATCAAGTAAAGCCCATTCTAAGCGCCGCAAGGCGCTTGCCTGAAAGAGGGTTAGCTGCCTTGCTGGCACGCCGCCCCAAATCGAAAGAAATGGGGGGAGCAGATAACGTTATCCAAGCTGCCCATAACCTAATTACAGCCCATAATGTGTCATTTCGTTATGCTGATCGTGGGCGCTTGGCCTTAAACCAAATCAATTTACAAATCAATGCTGGTGATCGGCTCTTAATCGAAGGCCCCTCAGGCGGCGGGAAATCAACCTTAGCAAGCGTTCTAGCCGGGCTGAATACACCCGAATCGGGGTTATTGCTTTTACACGGCTTTGACCGCGCCAGTATGGGCTTGTCAGCGTGGCGAAAATCGGTGGTGATGGTTCCGCAATTTCATGAAAACTATGTATTTGTCGGCACATTTAGTTTTAACTTGTTGATGGGGCGACATTGGCCCCCTAGCCCCGAAGATGAACAAGCTGCAATCGAGATCTGTAAAGAATTGGGGCGTTTTCCACCAAGCCAAGGCTCAGAAAATGAAAGATTGAATGAGTGATATTATAT
>CAZLOF010000049.1:0-3726 GCA_964560745.1 uncultured Thermoflexus sp. | reverse complement strand
AATTCAACGAATGCCCTCTGGAATGCAGCAAATTGTGGGCGAAAGCGGTTGGCAGCTATCGCATGGCGAAAAAAGCCGGTTGTTTATTGCCCGTGCCTTGCTACAAAAAAGCGATTTGCTCATTTTAGATGAAAGCTTTGGGGCACTTGACCCCGAAAACATGGCCCGTTCGATGCAATGTGTACTGCGTCATGCCCCGACTATGATCGTCATTGCCCACCCTTAATTATGAACGCTACTGATCGTCGCTATTTTATTCCAGAAGTGATCCAAACTTCTGACATGGATTGTGGCCCGGCCGCCTTAAAGTCGCTATTTGAAGGCTTTAACATTCCAATCAGCTATGGGCGGCTGCGCGAAGCCTGTCAAACGCAAGTCGATGGCTCATCCATCAACACACTCGAAGAAATAGCCCTAAAGCTTGGCTTAGACGCCGAGCAAACCATGTTGCCGCCCGATCATTTGCCTTTGCTCGAAGCGGCAGCCTTGCCCGCCATTCTTGTTGTCACATCGGCCAGCAAATTTACTCACTTCGTGGTCTTATGGCGCATGCATGGCCCTTTTGCACAAGTGATGGATCCCAGTCGTGGCCGACGTTGGGTGAGGTGGAGTGAATTTGTTAAAGAAATTTTTATCCATCATTTCCTCATTTCGGGGCAAACGTGGCGAGCATGGGCGGGTGAAAATGAATTTTTAGGGCCACTACGTCATCGAATGCGCCAAATAGGGGTAGATAATCAGCTTCAAGATGATCTGGTGAAACAGGCCCTAGCCGACCCAACATGGCGCGGGTTAGCAGCTTTAGATGCCAAAGTTCGTATGGTAACCGCATTAATAGACGCAGACGGCTTGAACAAAGGGGCACAGGCCAGCGCCATGCTCCAATCTTTCGAGCCAAATAATACCCATATTATTCCCAGCATCTATTGGTGTGTGTCAGATAAGCCTCTAGATCAATTTAATAAAGTGGGCGATAACACCCCTGATACGCCCCCAGTCAACCCAACAAATCCAGCCGACAACACCCAAGCAGAACAGGTATTTCTACATGGCGCGGTATTGTTACGCATCTCAGGTGTGCGCGAAGTTCTTAACGATGACACCAAAAGCACGTTGCCGCCTGAATTAAAAGCCGCCCTCACCGAAAAACCGGTTAAACCATTATTAACGGTGTGGAGAATGTTGCGTGAAGACCAAAGACGACTGGTATTCATTGCAAGCGCAATTGCCATGTTTTTAAGTGCGCTTGGCTCAACCATCGAGATCATCTTGCTCCAAACCATCTCGCAAATTGGCAACTTGGCACTAACATGGTCTCCCTATATTCCACCCATCTCAACCGTATTTTTAACCCTCATCATAGCGGTCTTAGTTTATTTAATCGATCTATTACTTGCGGTGATCAAACATCAAATCGGGCGGCATTTGGAAATGCGGTTACGCATTCGGTTTTTAGAGAAAGTGCCGCGCTTGGGCGACCGCTATTTTCACAGCCGCCTTATTTCAGATATGACCAGCCGTGCGCACGGGTTATTGTTATTTCGATATGTCAATGGGCAAATTATCAAATTAATTGAATTGTGTTTCACACTCTTATTTTCGCTGATTGGCATTTATGTCTTAGACCCCAGCAATTGGCTATTTCTTATCCTATTCGGGCTTGGTTTTACTGCCATCATGCGCTTAAGCGGCCCTTTTCTAATTGAGCTTGAAAGGCGGGTCTCAACCACCAGCAATGCATTATCACGGTTCTATTTAGATGCGATGATGGGGCTGACACCCTTACTGACGCATGGGGCAGAGCGGGCTTTTCGACGTGAACAAGAAGGTCTATTAACAGATTGGGCACGCTTAAGTTTATCGAATTACAAAACCCAATTTCGGCTTAATGTCATTACCCAATTGTTCTATGCGTTTGTGATGATTAGTATCACGCTCAACTATATTAGCCACCATACTCAAAACGAGAATACCCTGCTACTCATTTACTGGGTGCTCAATTTACCCACCCTCACCCAAGCGGCATGGAAACAAATTGCCGAATTACCTGATACTTACAATGCCCTCATTCGCTTACTCGACCCGCTGAATGCCCCAGATGAAGAATTAGCCACGTTACCCGCCAGCGATCAAGCGACAAACAGCCAAGCAAACACGTCTGCGCCCCAGTCAACAGGCGTAAAAATTGAATTTAATCATGTCGAAGTGCAGGCCAGAGGGCAAGTTATTTTGCAAGATGTTCAACTGACGATTGAGCGAGGCGAACATATTGCCATCGTCGGGCCATCGGGGGCCGGAAAATCGTCCTTGATTTCGTTATTATTAGGTTGGCACAGACCAGTAAAAGGCGAAGTGTTAGTCGATGGGGTGGTCTTAGACAAAGCCCAACTTTCATTACTACGCCAATACACGGCATGGGTTGACCCCGCCATCCAATTATGGAACCGCACCTTAATCAAAAATTTAACCTATGGCAACCATCTAAAAGATACCTCGTTCACAGAGCTTATCAATCAAGCCGATCTGTATGATGTGTTATCGCGTTTGCCTAACGGCTTACAAACGGTTATCGGTGAGAATGGCGGCTTGTTATCGGGTGGCGAAGGCCAAAGGGTGCGGCTAGCACGGGCAATGGCCCGCCAAGATGCACGTTTGGTCATCTTAGATGAATCGTTACGCGGCTTAGATCGTGAAAAGCGCCGCGAATTATTGGCCCGCGCCCGCCAATATTGGGCCAATGCCACCTTAATTTGCATTACCCACGATGTCGGCGAAACCCTGTCATTTAATCGGGTCGTGGTGATCGAACATGGGCGGGTGATTGAAGACAACCACCCCAAGACCTTAGCCGCCATGCCCTCACGCTATCAAGATTTGCTCAACAGTGAAGAAGAAGTAAGGCAAACTTTATGGAAAAATGAGGCATGGCAACGAGTGCGCCTCCAAAATGGCAGCATTGTTACGAATAGCAACCCGCCAGCGGTATAAAAAGTAGTTTTGCAAATTTTGCAAGCCGCCTAATTGCTGATCATTACCTACCGAGATCGTACTTTATGCTATCATCTCAAAGCCCTTCGACAAACTCAGGATAAACAGCAAGAGGTCCTTAATGATGATTTAAAGGCATTTATTCATCACATGTAGGTAGTCATCAAAAAGTATAGATATTTTTAATTATATTTTCATGTGTATTAACAATGATATCCGAAGCGGGTAGCATTTTTTTCTAATTATTTTCTCACAAAAAAAAGAGTGTGAATGATAAAATCTTGTTAAATTTTACTGAGTTACACAAAGCAAGTGTAACGATAAGGATGAAAATAACAAATGAATCAAGCACCCTCACAACCAAATCATGTTGATATTGTTAAGCCAACAAGCAAGCAAATGCGAAGCAAATTGCAAATTCGCACCAATGTGCACGCTGGAGGGCTTGTGCCTGCTACGGTTGAATTGGGCAAAGATATGTTGAGTGCTGGCACTAAGTTTTTTAATGAAGCCATTTTATGGGGCAACAATTAAATATTTGTAAACAGCCGAATAGAACCAATACGATGAGCACTCAGAAGAATACGCAAGACAAAACAACTTCAACAGAGCGCCCTAAGCAAACACCACCAGCCAAATTGTTAATTAAAACCGATATCAAGATCGGGAAAAAACAAGATAAGAAGAAAAATTAACATATTGCCATAGGGTGTGCAGCGCAAAATGACAGCATTATGG
>CAZLOF010000048.1:7761-13794 GCA_964560745.1 uncultured Thermoflexus sp. | reverse complement strand
GCCAAAGGCAACATTTGGGTGATGGAAAATGCGAACGCCACACCGCACACCCCAAACATGGCGGCATAACCAAACACATCAATAATCACCCCAATCACACTTGTGGCGATCATGATTATGCCGATCAACGTGTTTGTCAGGCCAAACCAAGTCGAGCGTTCGGCGGGTGGGGCAATTTCCATCACCATTGGCCCGCCCGATACTTGAATGGCGGTATTGGTGAGGCCACTTAAGACGAAAAACACCGGCACCAACATTTGCGAAATGCCAAGTGGTAAGACGATCATGATGCCGATACCGCACATTACCATCCCAGCAATGCCCGATAAGATCAAATTGAAGGGGTTGCCTTTGGTTGCGCTGATGCGCCCAAAGATAAAATTGCTGACAAAATTTGAGGCAATCGTCACCGAAACCATCGCGCCCAAAAAGCCATCGCTAATATTTAACACCCGTTTGGCATAAACCGTAATAAATGGAATGGCAGCGATACCGATAGCGATACTTAAGCGGCCAATCAGAAATTGCCGATAATGATTTTGGGTGCGGATGATTTCGCGGCCACGTGTGAGTTGCTCACGCAGGTTAAATTTGGGGATGGGGTTATCGTCGGGTGGCTCGATGGTTAGGCCATAAGACCAATAGCTAAGTGCGAAAAATACGGTTGCAAGCGCAAACAAGAGCGCGTAATTGCGCGGGTAAATGAGCAATCCTTGCCCAATTTGCCCTGTTAACACCAAGACCACAATGCCACTGCCCAAAATACCCATTAAAGTGCCGAAGCCATTGCGCATGGCAAACAACATGCCCCGTTTATTGGCTGGAATGGTTTTTGAGGTGACGATCATCCAGGGTAAACCGCTTAGACCATCGGACAAAGAGATAAAGACGATGCATAAGAAAAATAACCCTAAAATAAGGCTAGGATCGTGCAGCAAAAATGCGCCTATGACCATAATGAGCCATGCCACCAGCCGAATAAATGCATTGCGTTTATAAAAAACGATCTTAACGCGATATTGCTCAATAAAAGGGGCGGCAAAAAATTGCGGCAAAAACCAGCCGGTTTGACGCATCGGCGCTAGCAGGGCGATCAGGGTATTTGAGCTGGTTAATTGGCTTAAAAAGGCTGTCATCACAACCCGCGTATCGACCAATGATTCGCCAAACGCATAAAACAAGGCGTTGCCCATGCTATAAATAAAGTTGCGGCGATAAAGTTTATCGACTTCTGCCACTTGGTTAAAGGTTTGGCTCATGGGGGTCTGGTCGGGCGGGCTGGATATTTGCGACATTATTTTGTGAGGAAGGGCGCAAATTATAATGACGATAGATTAGACATTTAGAATTATTCGAATAAACGCACACACAATTGGCGTAAAATCAGTAAAACTTTATGGCAACACCTCAAAATCAAGATGCAAAAATGGTGCTCGTGGTCGATGATGAACCACGCATGATTAATTTCATTCGTATGAACCTCGAAATTGAACGATTTCAGGTGATTTCGGCCAAAGATGGCTTAGAAGCGGTACGAAAAACCCGTGAAATGCTGCCCGATTGCGTATTGTTAGATGTCATGATGCCAGAAATGGATGGTTTTGAGACATTGCGCTCTATTCGCGAAGAAAGCACGGTTCCGGTGATTATGTTGACCGCCCGAAACGATGAAGAAGACAAGGTAAAAGGTTTGTCTTTGGGGGCCGATGATTACATTACCAAGCCATTTAGCCCGCGTGAATTGGTGAGCCGTGTCAAAGCCGTAATTCGTCGTTCAGAATTGCCATCCCAAGTTGAAAAGTCTCTCGTTAAAGTTGATGAGCATTTGTCGATTGACTTTAACCGACGCGAGGTGATAATTGACAACGAACCGGTAAAATTGCGCCCAACAGAATGGCGCTTGCTTTATCATTTGGTGCAAAATGCGGGTTGGGTGGTGCCTCACGAAACCTTGCTTTCAAAAGTATGGGGTTGGGAATATCAAGACGAAACACAATATCTGCGGCTTTACATCACCTATTTGCGTCAAAAAATTGAAAAAGACTTGGCAAATCCGCACTATATCCTCACCGAGCGCGGTGTTGGCTATCGTTTTGTGGATTTTAAAAAATAAGTAGATTTAATGCCAAAATCCCTATATCGATCCCTACAGGGATAGCGATATGGTGATTTTGGTGTTAAATCTTTAGCCTTTACTCGCTTAGGGCCGCAAAGATACAAAAAAACTAAAATGCGTCAATCTGACGACGAAAAAACATTTTCTTAGTCAGCTAATCGTAGGTAAATCGCCCATAAGATCGATTATTTTTGCGCTAGAACGGTTCTATAATCGTTAGCGTGATGGATGCCCTCAATTCTAATAATCCTAATATTCAAGTCCAGTCACTCGGACAAAGCTTCTGGTATGACAATATTCAACGTAGTCTCATCCAGAACGGTGAATTGCGTCAGCTCATTGAAGATTATGGTATTTTAGGCATTACCTCAAATCCAGCCATTTTTGAAAAGGCAATTGTATCGAGTAGCGATTATGACTCGGATATACTCGAATTGGCACAAAACTGTGCCGACGCAAAATGCATCTATGAGCGCTTTGCCATTGCCGATATTCAGGCCGCCGCCGATATGCTCGAACCCATTTATGAGCAAACACAAGGGGTAGATGGTTATGTTAGCCTAGAAGTTTCGCCATTTTTGGCGCAAGATTGCAATGGCACGGTTGCCGAAGCCCGCCGTTTAAATCGCGAAGTCGCCCGCAAAAACTTAATGGTGAAGGTTCCTGCAACGTCTGAATGTATCCCTGCAATCCAGCAACTCATTGAAGATGGCATTAATATCAACGTTACCCTCATTTTTTCGTTAGATGGTTATGAGCAGGTAGCACGCGCTTTTATTGCGGGGTTGGCTGCCCGCGCCCAAAAAGGTCAATCATTGAATGTGGCTTCTGTCGCATCATTTTTTGTCAGCCGTGTTGATGTGTTGGTAGATAAATTGCTCGACGAAAAAATTGCCCTTGCGCCTGAGCAAGAAAAAGCCCATTTGACGACCCTTAAAGCCAAGTCTGCCATTGCTAACGCTAAATTGGCCTATGAAATTTTTGCACGGGTTTTTGCCGAAAAAGAATGGCAGGCATTGGCAAAACAAGGTGCTCGCCCACAACGGGTATTATGGGCCAGCACTAGCACCAAGAACCCGGTTTTGCCAGCTACTTATTATGCCGATGCACTCATCGGCCCGCAAACGATTAATACCCTGCCACCTGCCACCTTAAAGGCTTTTCGTAGTCAGGGCACCGTATCAACCACCCTCACCCGTGATCTGAAAGCCGCGCATAAGGTGATGAAGGATTTGGCTGCGGCGGGAATTTCGATGCAGCAAGTATGGCAAAAACTGCAAGATGACGGCGTAACTTTATTTGCCGATGCCTTTAAGTCATTATTGGCTAGTGTTGATGGCAAACTCGCCGCCGTTGCAGTGCGTGGGCATGGCAGCAATTTGGGTGATGCCGAGGCCTATGTCGGCGAATTGGTTAAATTGAAGGCAGCGGCCAAAGTGTGGGCTAAAGATGCGGCCTTTTGGAGTACTGAACCTGAGCATGTCAAATTGATTAACAACCGTTTGGGTTGGTTAACTAGCACGACGTTTATGCGTGACCGCATCGCCGAAATTAAAAAACTGCGCGAAGATGTTATTGCAGCTCGCTACACAGATGTGATTGTGTTGGGCATGGGCGGCAGCGCCCTTGCGGCAGAAACATTGCGCCAGCTATTTGCCGCCAAATCAACGGCTGAAAAAGCCAAATTGCGGCTACATGTGTTAGATACTACAGACCCCATTACTGTGCGGCATTTAACCGAATCGATCGACGATTTATGCAAGACGCTTTTTGTTGTCGCCAGCAAATCGGGCAGCACGATTGAAATTACCTCGTTTTACACCCATTTTCGCAGCAAAATGGACGCATGTGCGGGCGAGGCGGCGGGTATGCACTTTGTCGCCATTACCGACGAAAACACCCCATTACAACAATTAGCCGCCGCAGAACAATTTCGGCATGTTTTTATTAACCCGGCGAATATGGGGGGGCGTTATTCAGCATTGTCCTATTTTGGGCTGGTTGCGGCGGGGTTGATGGGGCTGAATCTTGATATGTTGCTGGATCGCGCCGATGCGATGGTGCGCGCTTGTAAATATGATAGCGAAGTAAACCCGGGTTTGTGGCTGGGGGCCATAATAGGCGGGGCAGCGCTAATTGGGCGCGATAAATTAACATTTATCATGTCGCCCCAAATCGCCAGTTTTGGGTTGTGGGTGGAACAACTGATTGCCGAAAGCACCGGCAAACGTGACCGCGGTGTTGTGCCGATTATTGGCGACGAAGCCAATTTAAAGCAGGTTGATCGTTTGGGCAAAGATCGGTTGTTTGTGCATTTTAAAATGGCGGGCGATATCACGCATGATAAATTGATTGGTGCCCTTAAAAAGGCGGGTATGTCGTTGATCGAGATTACGCTGGCAGATTTGTTTGATATTGGGGCCGAGTTCTTCCGCTGGCAATTTGCTACCGCCATTGCTGGGGCGGTATTGGGGGTCAATCCATTTGACGAACCAAACGTGGCCGAGAGTAAGGCCAACACTAAGCGTTTGTTGGGTGAATATGAGCGGACCGGCCAATTTATGATTGAGGCCAGCAGTCGCAGCCCGAATGGTCAATTAAACAAATTTTTGCGCAGTGCCAAGGCGGGTGATTACGTCTCGGTGCAGGCTTACCTGCCTTATTTGCCCCAAGTTGATGATTTATTGCAAAAATTGCGTGTGAGCATTGGCACACGTTATGGCGCACCGGTGACGGTTGGCTATGGCCCGCGTTTTTTGCATAGCACTGGTCAATTACACAAGGGTGGGGCCAATAATATTGTGGTGCTGCAACTGACCTATGATGCCGATCAAGACATGGGTATTCCGGGCGAGCCATATACCTTTGGCACACTCATGCGGGCGCAAGCCTTGGGTGATTACGAGGCGCATCGCGCTCATTTTCATCGTGTGATGCGTTTGCATTTGGGCAAAGACCCTGCCGCAGCCCTCAAAAAATTGGTTAAATCGGCCAAAGGTCAAGTTCGCAAGCCCGTTGCAAAGAAGGTGTGATTATTGTCCGATTTCACCATCTCCTCGAAAGCGTCACTTTCGGAGAGATAGTGAAATCGGCGCAACCTTTTATCCCTAAAATTGGGCGCGTGGAGACGCGCCCAATGCTCATTCTGCAATATAACTTGCGATGATGCCATACATTTTTGCAATGGCTTGGGGTTGTTGCAAATGGGTTGTGTTAATGATGATCGCATCGTCGGCTGGGCGTAGCGGTGAGGCGGCACGTGATGAATCGGTATGATCACGTTGGCGCATGGCAGCTAGCACCGCTTCATAATGGCTGTTTTGCCCACGTTTTAGCGCTTCATAATGTCGGCGTTGTGCTCGTGCCTCAACTGAGGCGGTTAAATAAATTTTGATGGGCGCATTGGGCAGCACGACAGTGCCGATATCGCGTCCAGCCATAATAATATTACCTTTTTCGCCAATTCGCCGTTGTTGCGCGACCATTAATTCACGAACTTTGGCATAAGCTGAAATTTGCGAGACACCAGCGTCTACTTTGGCTTGGCGAATTTGCCACGTCACATCTTGCCCATCCAAAACCACATCGGCTTGTCGCCCGTCATCGATGCTGGCTGGGCCAACTTCGATATTAATTTTTTCGGCCCATTGGGTGCACGCTGCTTCATCTGCCAAATCAATGCCAGATTGAATGGCGGCTAAGGTGGCCGCCCGATACATGATGCCAGTATCAAAATATAAATAGCCTAATTTTTTAGCGACTTCAGCCGCTACCGAGCTTTTACCTGACGCGGCAGGTCCATCAACTGCAATTTGCATAGGGCGGTGATGTTACCAGAAGTTGCGAGGTAGCTGTGGGCTTTGAGCCTTGAGCCATGAGCCATGAGCCATGACACACGAGTCATAAGTCATGTAGCA
>CAZLOF010000048.1:0-7751 GCA_964560745.1 uncultured Thermoflexus sp. | reverse complement strand
GCTCAAGGCTCAAAGCTCACTGCGTCACCGTCACTTTGCTTACGCCGCGAGAGACATCGGGGTTATAACCTTTGAGCAAAGACAAATGTAACGCAAATAATTGCCCCGCGATGATGAAGGCGATATTGCTGGTGAGGGCGCTGGCATCAATGACACAATGTGCTTCGGCGGCTTGGCTGGCCTCGCGGGTGGCAATAACCAGCGGCTGTGCGCCGCGTTCGCGGGCTTTGCGCAATAATTCGACTGTGGTTTCGAGTGTGGCATCGTGATTGAGCAACACGATCATGGCATAACCGGGCTGCACCAGCGCCAATGGCCCGTGCATAAAATCTGCTGCCGAATAAGCCTCGGCGGTAATGAAGGTGGTCTCCTTGAGTTTGAGCGCCATCTCTTGGGCGGCGCTATAACAATAGCCGCGCCCAATCACGGCCGCTCGTTCCGCAAAGCGCCATTCACGCGCATATTGGGCAAGACTAGCCTCAAGCGCCAATGCGCTACTGGCTTCATCGGCGATCTCAGCGGTCTTTAGAACTGCCGAGGTTTTATTGGCGGCTGCTAAGGCATTGGTCAACATGGCATAAGTCATGCATTGGCCTGTCACGGTTTTCGTAGCCGCTAGCGCTTTTTCTAGCCCAGCATTTAGCAACACATTATGCTCAGCCGCTTGGGTTAAGGGTGAATCGGGCGTATTGGTAACACCAAGTGTGATTGCGCCTTGGGTGCGGGCGGTTTCGACCACTTTGACGATATCGAGCGAATGCCCACTTTGTGACACCCCCACTACCAAGGCTTGCGATAGGCGGGGTGGGGTTTTATACAGGGTATATAGTGATGGCGCAGCCAAGGCAACGGGCAAGCCAGCCATACTTTCGAGCAGATATTTACCATAAACCGAGGCATTATCACTGCTGCCACGCGCTGCCAATACCGCATAGCTGCAAGGCTGGCGTTGCACATGTGCCGTTACATCCGCAATGACAGGCTCAGCCGAGGCATGTAGTTGCGTCAGCACTTTAGGTTGTTCAAAAATTTCGGCACGCATGAGGTGTCCGCGGGTGTCGGGGGTGGGTGATGACATGTTTATAGAAGGATTAATTCTGGAATATCACTGAAATCTGATGCGTTATGGGTGAGTAATGTTGCTTTATGTCTTATTGTGCATGCTGCAATCCAAGCATCTTGTGGTGATAAGGGTTTTCCAATTTTTGCGCGTTTAGATCGTATGTCAGACCAAATTAGTGATGTTTCGATATCACTATGTAAGATTACAAAATAGGAAAGTGCTTTTGCAAGGTCCTGTAAACGAGGTTCTGCCCAATTTCGATTTTTTGCCCAAAAATAAAGTTCAGCAACTGTTTGAAAACTGATTGCTACTTGTTTATTTAATAAAAAATCGCGAAATAAATCTGCTCGGGTATCGCCTTTGTATAAATATGACCACACATCTGTATCTAAAACAACTATTTCCATATCGCATCTAGTCTTTTAGATCGGGTTTCATCCAATTCATAGTCAATGAGTTTTTGCTGACGCCGCCAATATAAAAATTCGTCAATCTCGAAGTCTTTTTGTTCAGTTGATGTTAGCTTTGAGGATAAATCAATTTTAGCTTCATTTGTTTTGCTCGACGGTAGTAATTTATCTTCAATATTTTGCATCCCAGATTCGATTAATTCTTCTAACAACGCTTTTAAGGTTTGTCCTCGCAACGCCGCGTATGACTTTATTTGACGGAAAAGTGGATCTGGTAAATCAAGTGTGGTACGCATAAATATAGTTTAATGTGAAAAATAAATAAGGGGTTTATTTTCCATTAACGAAACTGTTTTTGACTTGCAATGCCCCATCAAGAATAACCAAATCGGCATCATAACCAAGTGCGATTTTGCCTTTGCAATGCCCCATACCGATAGATGACGCAGGGGTATGCGAACACATTAACGCGGCTTCGGGCAAAGTGCAGCCGGTGGTGTGAATAATATTGCGTAGTGCTACATCCATTGTTAGCAGCGAGCCAGCCAAGGCCCCGTTGGGCATACGCGCTACTTGATCTTTAACGGTGACGGTTTGATCAACCATGCGATATTCACCATCGCCCAAACCAGTGGCACGAATGGCATCGCTGATAACCGCGAGCTTGGTCGCGCCTTTGCATTGATACAGCGCCCGCATCGCCGCTGGATGCACATGGATGCCATCGGCGATCAATTGGGCATACATGGGCGTATCCATCACCGCGCCCACCAGCCCCGGCTCACGATGATGTAGCCCGCGCATGGCATTGAAGGTATGGGTGCTTTGATTTGCCCCACGCGCAAAAAATGTAAGGGCTTGATCGTAGGTGCAGTCGGTGTGCCCAAGCGCAACGGCTGCGCCGTGGGCTAGCGCATAATCAAGCAGCGTTAGGTTTTCGGGGGCAGCTTCGGGGGCCATTGTTATCAATTTAACGATGCCGCTGGCAAACCAATTTTCATATTCGGCTGGGTTTGCGGGGCGCACAAAGGTTGCATCTTGGGCACCGCGCCATTTTGTATTAATGTAGGGGCCTTCGAGATGTACCCCAAGCAATTTTGCCCCGTTTAGGCTGCCGTCAGTTTGAACTTTTTGCGCAACATTGAGCACCGTGTCAATATCGTTTTGGTTGGCGGTGACGGTCGTAGCCAGCCAACCGGTCACCCCATGCGCGGCAAAAAATGCGCTCATGGTGGCAAACGCCGCAGGCGTGGCATCCATTGTGTCTGCCCCATTGCCGCCATGCACATGGGTATCGACAAAGCCCGGCATGACAATGTCATGGGTGGCATCGATGATGTTTGCGTCTTGGGGCGGGTCGATGTGGGCTGCGATCTCGGCAATTTTGCCATTGTGCAGCAATAGACACATGTCGCGTTCAATGCGATCTGGCAGCACCAGTTGAGCGCATTTTAATAAGCTGGTTTTGTTTGCCGTATTTTGTAGATTAGACATTCTGTGTTACTCGGGCTTAGCCCTTAACCGCGCCGACGGTGAGACCGGCTTCGATGCGATCTTGGAAGATGATGTAGATGAGCAACGCTGGGATGGTGACGATGACGACGGCAGCGAACATACCACTTAAGTCGCTCTCGTAGCCTTGTTTGGCTTGTAAGAAATAAAGGCCTTGCGAAAGCAAATAACGTGATTGTCCTTCGGGCAAGCCTTCATTGGTCATTAGCACCGTTGGCAAGATAAATTGATTCCATTGACCCAAAAAGTTAAAAATGCCTGCCGAGATGAGGCCGGGTTTGGCGAGTGGCAACATGACATCAAAGAAAATTTGGAAATGGCTGGCGCCATCGATGGTGGCGGCTTCGCTCAATTCTTTGGGCAAGGTTTTGAAAAAACCAACCAAGAAGAAGATGGTAAAGGGCAACGAAAAGGCCACATAAACCAAGCTGAGACCAAAATAGGTGTTGCGCAACCCTAAATAATCGGTGACAAAATAAAGTGGCACCAATGCCAAAAACATCGGGAACATCATGCCAGACAAAAATAGGTAGAAAATGACTGACTTGCCACGAAAACTGTAGCGTGCCAACACATAAGCCACCATTGCTGATAATAACAGGGTTAAAAATAGGGACGGTAACATGACGGCAAAGGTGTTAAACATGAATTGCCCCAACTGTGCCTTAACCCACGCACGGCTAAAGTTGTCCCATAATAATTGCGCGGGCAAGCCCCAAGGGCTGAAGAATATCTCTTGGTCGCTTTTTAACGAACTCATCAGCGCCCACAACATTGGCATTACCACAGTGACAGACCAAAAGATCAATACGATGTAAATGATAACTTTTGCAAAGGAAAAGCCTTTGCTGAACATGGTTGGTTGGCTCATAATGTTTGATTAAGGCAAAAAAGTTAATATTCGAGCACTTCTTTGCGGGTGCTGGTTAGGGTAAAAAATGAAAGCCCAAGGATGATAAACATCATCACGACTGCCATCGCGATGCCATAGCTAAAATCACCATTTTCAAACGCTGTTTCGTAAATATAGGTCGATAAAACATCGGCAGCGCGGCTGGTGGCGGCAATGCGCCCAGAGGTGATGACCATGACCATCGCATACAAATCCATTGCTGCAATGGCAATAAAGACGAGGCCGGTGCGCACGGTCTCCCACAAGAGCGGGATGGTGACTTGGAAGAAAACCACCGGCAACGAAGCCCCATCCAGTTTGGCGGCTTCATAATATTCAGTCGGAATTCCCATCATGCCAGCAATGAATAACACCATGTAAAAACCAATAGATTGCCACACGACGACGACCAAAATGCACCAAAAAATGGTGGCTGAATCGCCAAGCCAAGGGAATGATTCCCATGCTTTAATGCCTAAAAGCTTAATAATGCCATTTAAAACACCAAATTGAGGATTGTAAATAAAGCTCCACAACACGGCAATGATCACAACAGACATCACTTGTGGGAAGAAGAACGCGATGCGAAAGAAGCGTGAACCGCGCACCCCTTGGGTAAACCAAAATGCAAACACCAGCGCGATGCTAATGGTGACGACCGGCAACAGCACAACGGCAATGGCGTTGTGGCTTAAGGCATTCCAAAAATTTTCGTCATCCCATAATTTTATGAAGTTATTGATGCCGTTAAAGCGAATATTGGCCGAAAGCCCTTTCCAGCGTGTAAATGCAAATATCATTGACCCAAGATAGGGGATGATCACAAATACGAGATAAAGCAGCACAGGTGCGGCTAAAAATGAGAGGATAAAGGTGTTCTTTCCCTGTTTCATGGCAAAAATAGGTTAAAAAAAGACGAGACGGATAAAACCCGCCTCGTCTCACGTTGCATAACGTATCAGAAATTTGGCTAGGGGTTAGTCTAGCGCTTGAATTTCTTGACTTCTGGGTCTTTGGCAACTTTGTCGGCTACTTTTTGCATTTCATCCAAGAAGCCTTCGGGCTTGATCTTGCCGGTCATCAATTCGCCCATGCGTTGTTCAATGCCTTTGTTGATGGCTGAATACCAGTCAGCGGCTTGGAACACCACGTTGGCTCCCTTTGAATTGGCAACAGCGGCAATGGCCGACTTGGTTCCAGATGAAATCTTGGCACCTTCGGTGGCGTTTGCCACTGGCATCAATGAGTTGACATTCTCGGCAAACCACTTGGCCGATGAGCGTGACAAAATGGTGCGCAGATATTCCATACCATGCTTGGGGTTCTTGGCCTTGGCTGGCACAAAGAAACCTTCGCCGCCGTCGGCCTTGAGGGCCTCTTGTACGCCTTTGCCATCGGTGTAGCCCGGAATTGGGTTGACCACCATATCGAAACCGGCTGGGGCGACCGTCTTTTCTTCGTTCTCAAGCCATGTGCCACAGGGCAAGAAGGCAGCTTTGCCTTGCAAGAATGCAGCTTGTGACTCGCGGTGGGTGAGACCAGCGGTGCCGGGCATGATGTAGCCCTTGTCCCACAAAGCATACAGGTCTTGGGTGGCGCGTAACACATCGGCGTTCTTCCATGCGTTTGGCTCTAGGTTGTCAATCGCCTTAAGGGCGTTGTCACCAGCGGCCTTGCTCACCAATTGGTTCCACACAATGCCCCAAATGTAATAGGGGTATTTGCCTTGGTAAGTCCAAGGGGCCATCTTGCCTTCTTTTTTGATGGCTTCGCAGAAGTCCAACATTTCCTTCCAGGTCTTTGGATATTTGTAACCAGCCTTTTCAAAGGCTGAGGCGGAATACCAAATGCCAGAGACGGTATAGGCAATGTTGACAAACATTTGCTTGCCATCATAGACACCCCCATTTTGTGAGCCGGGGAACAAGGTATCTTTGAATGATTTGCCCGGGGTGTCGAGTGAGGGTGAATTCATCAATTCGGCCAAATCGAGACATTGCCCTTCGTTGACCAAATCGGCCCATGGGAACATACCAGCACCGCTGTTGTCGATCACATCGGGTGGGTTGCCACCGACAAAGCGTGGGCGCAAGGTTTCTTGCACTTTTTGCAACGAGGTCACTTTGACTTTGACCCCGTTAGCCCCGTGCACATCTTCCATTAACTTGGCGGCATACTTAATATAATCATCGCCAAAGCCACCAGCGAAGAATTGGCCGTCTACTTCTGCTGCACCCAACTTATAAGGGTTGCGAGCAGCGTCATCTACTGGGAAGGGCAACGCAAGCTTAGGAGCATCAGTTGGCTTGGGGACAGCCGTTGGTGCAGGCGCAGTGGTTGGCGCAGGTGCGGCTGTTGGTGGAGGGGCGGTAGTAGCCGCAGGCTTAGGGGCCTCAGTTGGCTTGGGGGCAGCGGTGGGTGTGGCTGCGGGCGCACAAGCAGCCAAAGCAGCGCTGCTGCCTACGACTGAAGCCAAGCTAATAAAACGACGGCGAGTTAAATTTTGTGACACAGTTCTCCTTTTAATAATAAAACGTAATCGCTGAATTGAAACGCAATTGTGTGAAATTGCATTTTCAATGAGAATAGTTTACCCGATTCATAAATCTATTCAGCGATATTTAACACAATTATACAGATTTATTCATATTTGTCAAGTATCAATCACAAACAATCACAAAGTGATGAGCGTTTTGGGTTTAATGCTATTTTTTGTTTGCTGGCCTCGTGTAAATTTGACAACATGTGATTGTATTTACACTTTGATTACTTTTTTATCTAATGCCAATAATTGTTTTTCAATTTCTGGGTTGAGTAAGCTATCTGTAACAATCGTATTGACAACATTAATGGATGCGAGTAAGCCTGCTGATATTTGCCCAAATTTTGTATGATCGGCAACCACAATTAACTCACGGCCTGCTTTAATAATGGCGCGTCCGGTTGATGTTTCAGGCAAATATTTATTGGTAATGCCACCTTCAATATCGATGGCAAATACCCCCATAATGACTTTGGCTGGACGCACTTCAGATAGCGTCAGTTCGGCCAAATGCCCCATAAATGATAATTCGCTGCGGCGCAACACGCCACCCAATGCAATTAAAGTCACACCTTGAGCGTCTATGAGCGTATTCATCACCAAAAGCGAATTGGTGATCACCGTTAAGTTTTTGTGGTCAACAAGATGTCGGGCGACTTCGAGCGTGGTTGTGCCGCTGCCCAGAAAAATAACATCGCCTTCATCAATTAAGGCTGCTGCGGCTTTACCGATGCGTTTTTTGGCCTCGGCTTGCTCCGAGGCGCGTTGCAGGGTGGGCAAATCGGGCGGCGCATGTTGGTTTGCCATTGCGCCACCATGAAAACGTTGAATTTTTCCTTGCTCGGCCAAAATTTCAAGATCACGGCGGGCGGTAGCCGGGCTGATTGAAAATTGGACACGCAGTTGATCAATGGTTACACGTTGATTTTTTTCGATAAATTGTGTAATCAGCTCTTGACGTTCAAGGTTAGAGAGGGTGACAGGCGTTTCCATGCACCCTAAGCATACGCTAGAAATCGCTCAATGTCAATATAAAAACAATCACAATTAATCTAAAACGTTAAGGGCGATAAGGGGCTTCGTCATCAATATTGCCAACAAATTGCCCTAAATCGCGATGCACAAACATTTGCCGGATGTCTTGATTTTCGCCATTGTGATACCAATAGTGATAGACCATACGCAAGAGCATTGATCCCCAAATTTTGCTGCTGGGTCTGCCTTTTACAATCACAGGTGAATTGAGCATCTCGGTGGTCACGGTGTCGAGCCAAGCATCGGAGGCTGCTGTAATTTCATCATAGGCGGCCCAAACTGCATCGAGCGCTGGTG